>NZ_JBEYVX010000080.1:0-28690 GCF_040644195.1 Streptomyces sp. NPDC047014
GCCGTAGCGTTCCAGCAGGCGGGTGTTGGCCTGGACGTTGAGGGCGAAGCCGCCGCTGACGGAGAGGTAGGCGTCCTGGGTGCGTACGCCGGCCAGCCGGGCGAGGGCGTCGACGTTGCGGGCCATGATCAGTTCGCAGCATTCCTGGACGACCTTCATCACGGCGCTGTGGAGGTTCTCCTCGGCGGTGAAGCGGGGGTCGGGGCTGGAGCCGTCGAGCCGGCGGCGGGCTTCGTCGAGGATGTGGCGGACGAGGCCGAAGGCGGCGGGCCAGGGCTGGACGTGGCCGCCGGGGAAGGTGAGGTCGCCCAGGGCGGTGGCCGGGTCGAGGTCGACGGTGGTGTCGCAGGCGGAGGCCAGGGCCATCAGGGTGCCCGGTTCCTTGCCCAGGAGCCGGTCGGCGGCGTGGTAGAGCGGGGCGGGTGATTCGACGGGGGCGAAGGTGATGTCGCCGCGGACCGAGACGCAGCCGGCGTAGTAGTGGGGCGGCAGTTGCTGTTCCAGGACGAGGTCGGGGGCGGCGTCCACGGCGAGGCCGATGATGACCGATTCCCGGAACAGGGCGGTGTCGGTGAGGATTCCGCTGAAGAGGTGGCCCAGGCTGTGCAGGGGCAGGCCCTCGGCGCCGGGGGGCACGGTGAGCGGCTGGTGGGCGGGCAGGCCGGGGGTGCCCCAGCTGACGGTGATGTCGTCGGGGGTGAGGCCCTCGCCGGCCAGCAGGTGGGCGAGGAAGGTCTCGGCGCGTTCGGGGGTGTAGAGGGGCCACGAGTGGTGTTTCTGGCCGCTGATGCGTTCCAGTTCCCAGTGCCGGACGAGTTCGACGCGGTCGGGGGTGCGCCGCCACAGGGAGAGGTTGTGGTCGTGGCGGGGGGAGATGACGGCCCGTTCGCCGGGCGGGGTGAGGTAGGTGGAGAGGATGTACTGGGGGGCGGGCTGGTCAGTGTGCGGGGGCACGGTCGTCCTCCTTCGGCATCTGGCGGGACCACCAGTCGAGGATCGCCTCGTAGCGGGCGATGCGGTGGCTGGGCAGACCGGTGCGGGACATGTCGTGCCCCTCGCCGGGGAAGAGCAGCAGTTCGACCGGTACCCCGCGCATCTTCAGCGCGACGAACATGCGCTGGGCCTGTTCCATGGGGGTGTGCCGGTCCTCCTCGGACTGGATGAACATCATGGGGATGTCGATCAGGCCGGCGTGGGTGAGGGGGCTGAGGTCCGCCCAGCGGCCGGTGTCGGCGCCGTAGAGGGCGATGGAGTTGTTGACGCCGTCGTCGGCGGAGCCGAAGTGGCTGTCGATGGCGTAGCAGCCGCGTTCGCCCATGGCGGCGCGGAAGCGTTTGCCGTGGTGGGCGGCGAGCCAGGCGGACATGTAGCCGCCGAAGGAGCCGCCCTGTACGCCGACGCGGGCGGGGTCCAGGGCGGGGTCGCGCAGGGCGTGGTCGAGGAGGGCCAGCAGGTCGGGGGCGGTGCGGCGGGCGAGGTCGTCGGCGGCCCAGCGGCCGTGGGCCTGGCCGTAGCCGGAGGTGCCGCGGGGGTTGCCGAGGACGACGGCGTAGCCGGCGCGGGCGTAGACCTGGGCTTCTTCGAAGGAGGCGGGGCCGTTGAGGGTGTAGCCCCACTGGGTGTAGGGGCCGCCCTTGATCTGGAGGATGACGGGGTGGGGGCCGGGGCCTTCGGGGCGGACGAGCCAGCCCTGGAGGGGGTAGCCGTCCTCGGTGTGCGCGGTGAACTCCTCGACGGGGCGCAGGGTGGTGCGGGCGCGCAGGGTGGCGCCGAAGGTGGTGAGTTCGTGGGCGGTGCCCTCGCGCAGGACGGTGAGGTCGCCGGCGCTGCCCGCGGAGGACAGGACGGCGGCGACGGTGGTGGCGTCGGGGGTTTCGGTGACGGCGAAGCCGTTGACCTGGCGGGGGCCGGTGAGGACGGGGCGGGGGGTGCCGCCGTCGTAGGGGATGAGGTCGAGGTGGACCTCGCCGTGCCAGTCGTTGGGGAAGTAGACCCCGTCCCGGCCGGTCTGGATCATGAGGGAGGAGAAGCTGAGGTGGTGGGTCTCGGGGTCGGTGAGGCGGACGGGGTCGGTGGTGCCGTCGGTGCGGACCGACCACAGGCCGTAGCTGCTGGCGCCGCGGGCGCGGCCGTCGGGGGTGAGGGTTTCGGCGGCGAAGCAGACGTGGTGGCCGTCGGGGGTGAACTGCGGGCAGCTCATCTCCAGGCCGCCGCGGGTGAGGGGGCGTTGGCCGGTGCCGTCGGGGGCGCAGACCCAGACGTCGCGGCGCAGGTCGTCGGCGTGGCCGGGGTGGCGGCCGGAGACGAAGGTGAGCTGGGTGCCGTCGGGGTTCCAGGCGACCTCGTCGTGGTCGTAGGGGCCGGTGGTGAGCTGGGTGGCGGCGGGGGCGGGGCCGAAGGCGCCGGTGGTGAAGGGGGCGGTGAGGAAGACGTGGCGGGGCCGGTCGAAGGTGAAGCCGAGGCCGTCGGCCATGAAGCGCAGGGCGGTGATGCGGCGCGGGCGTTCGCGTCCCGGGGGTACGCCCGGCCGGTAGCGGCCGGGTTCGGGGACGCGGGCGGTGAAGGCCAGGCGGGTGCCGTCGGGGCTCCAGGCGGGCGGGCCGGCGCCGAGGGGGAGGTCGGTGACGGGGAAGGGGTCGCCACCGTCCAGGGGCAGGAGGTGGATCTGGGCGGGGCCGCCCGCGGCCGGAGGGCGCAGGAAGGCCAGCCAGCGGCCGTCCGGGGAGAAGGCGGGGGCGCTGTCGGAGGGGCCGCGGGTGAGGCGGCGGGCGGGGGCGGATCCGTCGGTGGCGGCCATCCACAGCTCGGTGGTGTGGGTATCGGCGGCCACGTCGGGTGCCGTGACGCCGACGGCGGCCAGTCGTCCGTCGGCGGAGAGGGCGGGCCGTCCCAGAATGCGCAGCAGGTCGATATCCGTAGGGAGCATGGACGGAAAATTAGGGGCGGGGCCCGGTTTTCCTCAACCGCGTTCAACTGGGCTGTTCAACTGGGCGTTTGAGGGGGTGGGGGGCGGGTGGGGGGTGTTCAACCGCGGTGGTGCGGCGGTTGGACGGCGGTGGTTGAGCGGGCTTCGGGGGTGGGGCATCATCGGGTGCTCCTGTCCGCCGACCGCAGAGGGCGAGGTCTTTCGTGATGAGCCGAGTGAAAGGATTTCCCGGGGGGCCGTTGAAGGGTCCTTTGGCGAACCGGGATTTCCGGCGGCTGTGGACCGCGGGATTCGTCTCGGAGACCGGCGACTGGATCTTCATGATCGCGATGCCGGTGTTCGTGTACCAGCTGACCGGGTCGGTGGCGGCCACCGCGGCGAATTTCATCGTGGAGCTGCTGCCGGGGCTGCTGCTGTCGCCGGTGGCGGGGGTGCTCGCGGACCGCTGGGACCGGCGCCGGCTGATGATCGGGGTGAGCCTGGTGCAGGTGGTGGTGCTGCTGCCGCTGCTGGCCGTGGACGGGCCGGGTGATCTGTATCTGGTCAACGCGGTGACGTGTGCGCAGGCGGCTCTGGCGACCTTGTTCCAGCCGGCGAAGTACGCGCTGCTGCCGTCGGTGGTCGCGCCCCGGGATGTGGCCGCGGCCAACGGGCTGGCCAGTCTGAACGGGAACCTGGCGCGGCTGCTGGGGGCCTCCTGCGGCGGGTTCGTGGTGGCGGGGCTGGGGCTGCCGGGGGTGCTGGTGCTGGACGCGGTGTCGTTCCTGCTGGCGGTGGCGCTGCTGGCGCGCCCGTTCGCGGTGACGCAGCCGGAGGCGGTACGGGAGCCGGTGTGGCGGGCGTGGGTGGCCGGGCTGCGGGAGATCCGGGACCGGCGCGGGCTGCGGCTGATGGTGCTGCCGGTGGGGCTGATCGGGCTGGCGCAGGGGCTGTTCGCCGTGCTGTTCGTGGTGTTCGTGACCGAGCGGCTGGGGGGCGGCGAGGGCGAGACGGGTCTGCTGCGCGGGGTGCAGGCGATCGGGGGCATGGCGGGCGGGGCGCTGATCGGCTCGCTGGCGCGGCGTACGGATCCGGGGCGGCTGCTGGGGTGGGCGCTGCTGGTGTTCTCCGGGATGACGGCGCTCACCTGGAACAGTGCGTACGTGACCACCGCGATCTGGTTCCAGGCGGCGCTGTTCGCGGTGCTGGGGGCGCCGGGGATCGGGGTGTTCGCGGGGCGGATGGCGATCGTGCAGCTGCACACCTCGGATGCGACGCGGGGGCGGGTCCTGGCCAGTTTCCAGAGCGTGTTCGACGGGTTCACGGCCCTGGGCATGGCTCTGGCGGGTGCGTTGGCGGGCCTGCTGGGCCTCCCGCTGGCCCTGGACGTCCAGGCGGCCCTGCTGGGCACGGCGGGCCTGCTGGCCCTGTGGCACTTCCGCCCGGGGGCGGTGGCCCGTACGGCCGGGGAGTCGGGGGCGGCTGCGGAGGCGGGTGCGGCCGGGGCGGCGGGCGGTGCCGGTACGGATACGGGCGCGGGCGCGGCCGGGGAGCCGCGGGCCCGGGAGGGCGCGGGCCGCAGGCCGTAAGCCGTAGGCCGGGTCTCCCCCGCCCGGGGTGCGGGGTGCGGTCGGCGGCGGGTGCCGCGGGCGGCGCCCCGTACCGGGTGGCCGGAGCGGGGCCGCAGGCCGTGGGAGGAGGGGCCCCCTTGTGTGCGGGCGGGGCGCGCCCGGCATGGTGTGGGCGGCGTGGGCGGCCTACAGCACGCCGAGCTTCTCCTCGAAGACCTTGACCGCCCCGCTGACGCCGAGGAGAACGGCGCCCGAGGAGCCGAGCGCGACGAGCGTGCCCGCCCCCAGGTGCCGGAAGAGGATGAAGGTGCAGAGCGCGCCGACGATTCCGCACAGGAGGGCGATCAGCAGGGCCATGACCTTGACGGACCGCGGCGGCCCGCCGGCGGTGTCGGAGGCGGTCGGCGCCGCGGCGGGGCCGGCTGCCGGCGTCGACGGGGCGTTCGGGTTGTCGGGCATGTGAGGCGACCGTCCTTGTCCTGCGCTGCCCCGCTCTCCTGCGGGAGGCGGTGCGGGCCACCGCCGTGGCGGCCTGCGTCCAGAGAAGCGAGAGGCGGGGGCCCTCTCCAAGGCTTCAGCCCTGCAGAAGAATCTTGTAGGCAACTACCGCTGTTCTGTAGGGCGTTCACCGCATCCATGCAGGTGACGGGGCCGACTGAACGACGATGCGCAAGATCGACATCTGAATGCATACAGCACTGAATGAGACATCCGGCCGGTAAGGGATGCTTGACGCTCCGCACGAGTCGCGAAGGAGCGGCGCACAGTGAGTACTTGGCGAGATCTGCTGACCGATGCCGGCCACTGGGGTGAATACCGCGGGGCTCTGGGCGCCCTGCAGCGGGACAAGGGGCTCAGCTTCAAGAACATGGCCGAGCGGAGCGAGGAGGTGGCCCGCGGTGTTCCGGGAGCCACCTCGTACTCCGCCGGCACCCTGCACAAGCTCACCGACCCGGAGCTGCGCAAGGAGCCGAAGTGGGAGCAGGTGGAGGTATTCGTGCGCGCCTGCGCCGGGCACGGCAGCGAGCACGGCGAGGAGCAGGACGCCGCGGAGGCCGTACGCCTGTGGAAGGACGGGTTCCACAGGCTCAAGGGGGACCGGCCGCCTCCCCGGCCGGACTACAGGCCGCGTCTTCTGGCCGCGGCGGGCGCGGCCGTTGTCCTGGCGGCCGGTGCCGTGGCGTTCAGCTGGCCGTTCTCCGGCGACTCGCAGTCCGCGGGGAAACCCGGCGCCGCGGCCTCCTCACCGGCGCGAGGCAGCGCCTCCTCGCCGGCCGCAGCGCCGCCCACCGCGCCGGAGGCCGCGCCCCCCGCGCCGGGTGCGAAGCCGTCATCGGCCGGACCCGCCGACGGCCGGTATCTCTCGCGCATCGCCTGGTCCGACAACGGCGGGCCCACCGTGGTGCAGGTCTACGCCGACTACGCCGACACCGACCGGGCCCGGGCCTCGGCCACGGGCCACGGATACGACATCGGCCAGGACATCGTCGTGTTGTGCCAGGTGTCCGGCCGGCCCGTCCCTCTGGGTACCTATCGGGGTCCCGACCCCGAGCGCAACGGCCTGTGGTACCGGATGTCGACCAGCGAGTACATCCCGGCCATCTATGTCGACACCGGCCACACCTCCCTTCCTGCCTGCTGAACACCCCTCTCACCGGCACGAGGAGCCGCTCATGACATCACCTCCGCAGCCCTCCCCGCCCCGCGGGAGGTCCCGCCCGGCCCGTGTCGCGGCGGTGGCCGCGATCGCGGTCGCCGCTGCGGGGATCGGCTACCTGGCCGCCGGCCGCGAGCCGGCCTCCCCCGCCGGTATCACCGTCGAGATGGCCGGCAAGCCGGGCACGAATCCTCATCCGGAGGTGACGCGGACCTCAGGCGTCAGCCGGATCAGGTCCGACAGCCCCGGCGACCCCGTCAAGGTCCGCCCCTGCCCGGGCCTCGCCCCCTACGGCACCCACGACTGCCCCGAGGCGTCGGTGGTGTTCGTCCCCGACGGCACCCCGGCGGAGATACGGTGCTGGACCGACAGCTCCGCCCCGGAGGGTTACCCGGCCGACCACAAGCGCTGGTTCTACGTCGTCCTGGCGCCCGGCAGCCCGAAGCCGGGCCTGGACGGATACATCTACTCCGCGCTCATCCCCGTGGCCGAACAGATCATCGCGCCGACGTGCACCAGCCGGCACTGGCTGGAGGTGCACCCGCCGTCCCCCGCCCCGCCGGACCCCGGACACGGGCCGGCCGAGGCGGCGGCACCCCGGCCGTCCCCCCTCCCCGCCACACCGGCGCCCGCTCCCACGACCAGGGCTCCGCAGCCGGCGACACCCGGCCCGGCCACGCCCGAACCGCCCCGGGCGGAACCACCCCGGCCCGCACCTCGCACCGTCCGCGAGCAGAGCGGCAGCCACGGATCTCCCGCCTTCGCGGACCCGCACGGCGCGAAGGGTCCCAGCGGCCGGATCCCCGCCCACACCTGGGTCGACGTCGAATGCCGCGTGTACGCACCCGAGATCGAGAGCGCGAACCCGGACGGCTGGTGGTACAGGATCGCCACCGGTGCCTGGGCCGGCCGCTACGCGGTCGCCAACACCTTTATGAACGGAGACG
Source organism: Streptomyces sp. NPDC047014 (assembly GCF_040644195.1). Lineage (NCBI taxonomy): Bacteria > Bacillati > Actinomycetota > Actinomycetes > Kitasatosporales > Streptomycetaceae > Streptomyces > Streptomyces sp. NPDC047014. The sequence continues at coordinate 7,081 of NZ_JBEYVX010000080.1, forward strand.
CCCCCGGCCAGAAGCCGCCCACCCATACGGACCTCTCGGTGCCGGTCTGCTGACCGGCCGCCGAGAGGTCCGCAGGACAGCGCGGCCGCGGGGGTCAGGCGCCCAGGGGGAGGGTGCCGGCGCCCTTGCCGGGGGTGTCCTCCCAGGTGCGCAGGCGGGTCGCGAGGGTGTGCAGGCGCGGGTCGGACGGGGGGACGTCCAGGGCGAAGTGGGCTTCGTCGGGGCGGTGGGTGAAGTTCCCGCCCCAGACGACCGTGCCCTGGCACTCCTTCAGGATGTCCTGGACGACGGCCTTGTGGTGCGGGAAGAGTCCGCCGGTGACGCCTTCGGGGTACCAGGTGGGGCGGATGGCGAGGGCGGTGCCGGAGGCGTGGTTGAGGGCGTGGCCGCGCAGGGCGGGGCCCGGGGGGAGGAAGCCGGTGACCTCGCCGTCGGCGAGGGCGTCGATCTCGTAGTGGTAGCGGCGGATGACGTGGATGAGTACGGTCGCCGGTTCGCCCAGGCGCAGGGCGACCGAGACGGGGCTGCCGGGGACCTGGCGGGTCCAGATGGTGCCGGAGGCGTCGGCGGCGGTCTCGGTGGGCCAGCCGTTCGGGCCGAGCGGACCGGAAGCGGCACCGGGGACGGGGAGGGGCGGTGGCGGGGAGGCCGGGGCGGGGGCCGCCGAGGCCGTGGCGGGGAGGGCGAGGGGGGCCAGGGCCGCGGCGGCGGTCAGGCCCGCGCCGGTCAGCAGCAGTGAGCGGCGCGGTACGGGCGTGGGGTGCGGGGTCATGTCCGTCCTGTCGGGTCGGGCTGTCACAGGCTGCGCAGCGGTGCGTTGTACTTCTCGAACACGCGGTGGAGGCCGAGCATGGCGCGGCCGTAGTTCTCGGAGTGCGGGAGTTCGCCGTTGTAGCGGGCCAGGGTGCGCCAGGTGTCGTCCTCGCTGGTGGACATGCTGGGGCGGGCGGCGCCGACGAGGGCGGCGCCCTCGACGAGGACGGCGGGGACGGTGCTGACGTTGTAGGTGTTGTCGTTGTGCAGTTGCTGCCAGACGTTCCACAGGTCGTTGGGGACGTCGGGGTTCAGCAGGGGCCCGCTGATGAGTCCTTGGCGGATGCAGTGGTTGCGGGCGGTGACCGCGGTGCGGCCGAGGATCTGGGCGAGGCCGGTGCTGGCGTCGTTCTTGGTGCTGACCCCGGTGCCGCTGTAGTGGTCGATGACGGCTTCGTCGGCGAGGACGTCCAGGTCGTTGAACATGCGCATCTCCCAGAAGAGCGGGCACTGGATCAGTGCCTTGCGCATCCGGAAAGTCCGCGCGAGGTGGGTGACGAGCCCGTCGAGCTCCATCAGGTTGTTGAACGCCTGGGTGGTGGAGCGGCGGGTGAGGACCTGGGCGCCCTGGCTGCCGCCGGTCTCGGGGACTCCCATGCTGTTGAGGAGGTACCACTGGACGTCTGTCAGGAGCGCGCCGCGCTGGGCCATGTTCATCCCGACGTCCAGGCCGCCGGTGGGCTGTTCGGGGAGGTAGGTGTTCTGGCCGGCGTCGCGGCCGGAGGCGATGTTGTTGTCGATCTCGATGAGGCCGGCGCCGGAGCCGACGGTGATCGTGGAGATCTGGTCGAAGGCCCAGTCGGAGGGCAGCGGGTAGCCGAGGTTCCCGGAGAAGCCGGTGGACATGTCGCAGACGAAGCTGGCGCTGGTGTAGCCGGCGGCGGCGACGCGGCTGCAGACGTTGCGGGGTGCGTAGATGCCGGTCAGGTAGCCCTGGCCGTGCACGTTGACGACGTCGCGGATGGCGCGGAAGTGGGGAAGGATGTTCTCGGTGACCTGGTGGTCGAGGGCGTCGAAGTCGACGGCGAAGTAGATGCGGGTGCCGGGCTTGAAGCCGTAGTGGCGGGCGCGTTCGATGGCGGCGAAGGCGTCGACGGTGCCCTGGCCGGTGTTGAAGTAGGACGCCTCGCCGCCCCAGGTCTGGTAGATGGGGAAGCAGCTCAGTCCGTAGGCGGCCATCCGGCCGAGCTCGCCGGGCTTGATCCTCTTGTCGAGGGAGGTGTTGGGGACGTTGGACAGGTAGCGTCCGACGATCTGGTATCCGGCGCTGCGCAGGGCGGCCGCGCGGTCGTTGGTGATCTCGGTGACGCCGTCGGCGGCGGTGCCGCGGCGGGTGGCGTCGCCGGTGGAGACCAGCAGGGAGGCCCAGGTCTGGAAGTCGCCCTTGCCGGTGACGGGCAGTTTCGCGAAGTTCTGGAAGCTGCGGACGCGGGTGGCGAGGTCGGCGTCGAAGGAGCTCTGGAAGAAGACCCCGCCGCGCTTGTTGAAGATCATGGCGGCGGTGAAGAGGCTCACCCAGGTGCCGGAGGAGCCCTCGGCGAGGGTGTTGTTGCGGATGCCCTGCTGGGTGCCGGGGCCGAAGACGCCGTTGGCGACGTCGTCGCTCATGCCGATCTCGTACTGGATGGCGAACATCAGCGCCTTCTGCACGTCCCGGGAGAAGTGGCCGTCGCAGGGGACGATGAAGAAGTTGCGGCGGCCGACGTAGCGGCCGTTCATCCACTGCTGCACCGCGCGGGTCAGGGCGCTGCCGCCCTCGACGGTGACGTACGCGTCCATGGTGAGCAGGGCCTTGAACACCTTGGGTGACACACCGTCGGGGTAGGCGCCGTCGACGCCCATGTTCTGCTTCAGCTCGCGGACGGAGGCGGCGACGCGGTCGCTGTAGGCGCCGTTGATGCCGCCGCCGTCGTAGCCCTTGCAGTAGAGCGCGGCCTGGATGATCTTGTTGATCTTCTCGTGGCCGGTGGCCGGGCCGATGACGGGGTGGCGGCCCTGGAGGGTGGACAGGGTGGTGGGGCCGAAGTTGTCGGACAGGGAGGTGAGTCCGAGCTCGTGCTGGAGGGCGCGGGTGAGCGCGAACATCACCGTCCAGCTGGTCCGGCCGTCCTCCTCGACCTCGGGGATGCCGGGGACGTCGTAGGAGTTGATGAACTTCTGGGCCTCGATGACCATCTGGTCGGCCACGGGTGTGTCCTTTCGCGTGGAGCCGTTGTACGGGGGCCCGGGCGGGCGGTGGGGCGCGCCGCCCGGGCGGGGTGGTGGGGGGCCTCAGGCGGTGGTGCGGGGCTGAGGCGGTGGTGCGGGGCTGAGGGCGGTGGTGCGGGTGGGGCTCAGCAGGTGGGGACGCCGTCGATCCAGTTGCTGGCGTTGTCTATGTAGTAGCTGGCCATGTAGCCGCGGTGGCCGCTGGCGGTGCGGACCCACAGCCAGTACGGGTTGCCGCCGACGACCTGGGCGCCGCCCTGCTGGCAGTACACCCACACCTGGGCCGGGTTGCTGACGGTGGTCTGGATGGACGGGCAGTTGGCGGCGGAGGGGTAGAGGGAGCACTGCTCGCCGCCGCCGGCGCGGACGTTGACGCCGGAGGCCCATACGCCGTAGTAGCCCTCGCCGTGGCCGGTGGCGTGGGCGGAGCCGGCGGTGCCGAGGACGAGTGCGGTGGCGGCGAGGGTGGTGGCGGTCATGGCGGCGGCGGACGCCTTGAGCTTGCGGATCACGGTTGTTTCCTCCGGTGGGTGATCGGTGGGGATCGATGGGTGATCGGTGGGTGATCGGTGGGTGATCGGTGGTGCCGCCGGGCCCGGGGCGGTTGGCGCCGGGCCTCGGCGGGGGCCATACAACCCTTGGACACGCCTGCGGCCACGACCTTTTCGCGCTGGTAGAGAATCCGTGGACAATCCGAGGACATCGCCGCCGCCGGGGGGTACGGCGGTGCTCACTCAGGGGGGTACGGATGGGACGGCGGGAAAGCCCGATCGATCCGCAGGCGGGTCCGCTGGAGCGCTTCGCACACGAACTGCGCGCGCTGCGGCACTCGGTGGGATCGCCTTCGTACCAGGACCTGGCACGGCACACGCACTTCGCGCCCTCGACCCTGGCGGCGTGCGCGTCGGGCAAGAAACTCCCGAGCGCGCCGGTCCTGGCGGCCTACGTCACGGCCTGCGGCGGCGACCCGGCGGCCTGGGAACGCCGCCGCCTGGCGACGCGGCTGCGGATGCACGCGGCGGGGGCGGGGGCCGGGGTGGCTCCGGGCGCCGGGGCCGGTGCGGCTCCGGCCGGGGCCGAGGCCGGGCTCCCGCTGGCGGGCGGGGCGGCGTGGCCCGGGCCGGGCGGGGCGGGGATGGCTCCGGGAGCCAGGGGCGGTGCGGCTGCGGCCGAGGCCGGGCTCCCGCCTGCGGGCGGAGCGGGGCTGGCGGCATGGCCCGGCACGCCGGGGGCGGACGGAACGACGGGCCCGGGGGCCGGAGTCGGTGCGGCTCCGGCCGGAGCCGAGGCTGGATTCCCGCCTGCGGGCGAAGCCCGGCTGGCGGCGGGGCCGCCGGGCTCGGAGCCGGCATGGACCAGGCCGGGCGGGGCTGGGATGGCTCCGGGCGCCGGGGCAGGTGCGGCTCCGGGCGAGGCGCGGCTGGCGGCCGGGCGGGCATGGCCGGGGATACCGGCGCAGGGCGCAACGGCGGGCCCGGGTGCCGGTCCGGCCGCGGGCGATGCTCAGGTGGCGGCTGGCCCGCTGGGGCCGGAGCCGGCTTGGCCCGGGGTACCGGGGCCGGGCGGAACGGCGCAGCCTGGCAGGGCTGCGGCCCCGGGCAGGGCTGACGCGGCAGGCGAAGCCTGGGCCTACGGAACCGGGACCGGCAGGGGAACCGAGCCCTGGGCGGAAGCCGAACCCGGCACGCACGCCGGAGCCGGTGCCGCTGCCGCGGCGGGAGCCGGAACCGTAGCCGGGGCCGGTGTGGGAACTGGAGACGGTACGGGAGCCTGGGCCGAGGCCGGGCCGGGGAGCAGCACCGCGGCCGGAGCAGACACGGGAGCTTGGACCGGAGCCGGGACCGGCGCGGTGGCCGGAACCGGGGCTGACCCGGGAACCGGCCCCCGCGCGGGAACCGCGACCGGTACGGGGGCCGAATCCTGGGCGGCTGGAGCCGGGTTGGAAAGCGGTACGGAAGCCGCGGCCGGGACAGGCGCGGGAGTCCGGGCTGTTGCCGCGCCCGGCATGGGATTCGGGGCGGGAGCACACACGGGGGCCGGGACCCCCACGGGGGCCGGGACCCCCACGGAATCCGGAACCGGGGCCGGAACCGGGACGGAAGCCGCGGCGCAATCCGGGGCTGGGACCAACGCGGGAGCCGGAACCAGGACGGGAACGGAGGGCGCAGCCCGAGTCGGGGCTTCGACCGACGCGCGAGCCGAGGCCGCGCACGGCGCGGAGGCCGGAACCGGCCTGGGATTCGGGGCCGGGACGGGCAGGGAGGCTGCGGCCCGAGTCGACGCAGCGCACGGCGCGGAGGCCGAGACCGGCCTGGGATTCGGGGCCAGGACGGGCGCGGGATACCGCCCTCGGCTCGGCGCGGAGGCATGGACCGGCACGGAAGCCCGGCCCCAGGGCGGAACCGGAGCGGAAGCCACGGACCGACCCGGCGCCGCGCACGGCGCGGGAGCCGGGGTCGCGCCCGATGCGGGAGGCCACGCCGGGCTCGGCACGGAGGCCGGGACCGGTACGGAAGCCGGGGCCGACGCCGGGGCCGGTACGGAAGTCACGGCCCGAGCCGGAGTTGCGACCAGCACGGAAGCCGACGCCGCGCACAGCGCGGAAGGCCGCCCCGCGCTCGGCCCGGGAACCGGGGCCGCGCCCGAAGCGGGAGCCCGGCCCGGGACCGCGTCCAGCGCGGAAGGCGGAGCCGCGTCCAGCGCGGGAGGCCGCCCCGCGCGCGGCGCGGCAACCGGGGCCACGCACGGGGTGGAAGCCCGGCCCGGGACCGCGCACGGCGCGGGAGCCGACGCCGCGCACGGCGCGGGAAGCCACCCCGGGCTCGGCCCCGGGCCCGGCGCGGCGGTGCCCGCGGCCGCGGACCCGGTGCGGCCCGCCGCACGCAGGGAGCGGTGGCGCCGGGGAGTGGTGTGGTGGCGGGTGGGGGCCGTGGGGTTGATGCTTGCTACCTGTACCGCCTCGCAGACCCTGCGCGGCAGCGCCCCCGCCGACCCCGGGCTCTGGCTCAACCCCCGTGCCGACATACCCCGTCAGTACCGTGCGACGATCGTGGAGGCGGGGACGATGTGTCCCGTCCCGCAGATCACCCCCGCCCTCGTCGCGGCCGTGCTCAAGGTGGAGAGCGGCTTCGACCCGCATCTGCACGATCCCGCCAACGACGAGTACGGCATCGCCCGCTGGACCCCCCGCGTGCTGCGCTACTACCTGCCCGAGGACCGGCAGGGCAGCGTCCCGGCCCCGCCCCTCGACGCCCGCGACTCGATCCTCGCCCTCGGCCGGATGCTGTGCACGCTGGCGCCGCAGCTCGAAGGCGTGGCCGGGGACCCGGTTTTGAACCTGGCCGGCGCCTACCGCACCGCGACCTTCGTCATCCAGAAGGAGAACGGCGTCCCCTCCCGCCTGCGCCCCTACACCTCCGAGGTCCGCCTGCACCTGATGGCGTACGCGCCCGAGCGCAAGGCGTGCCTGCCCTTCCCGGTGACGGAGAGCTCGTACCCAGCGCCCTGCCCCCGCTGATCCCCGTACCCCCTCCCCCCGCACCCCCCTCCCCCGCACCCCGCCACCCCCCGCGCCTCTGGTGCCGCGCCCCGCCGGAAGGAGATCATGGCCGCGGATCATGGGCGGCGCGCGCGTCGGGCCGTCCTCGCCGCAGCGAGTGCAGGAGGTATGTGTGTCCGCAGCACCGAGCCGTGCGTCGGGGAGTTCCGAAGTCCCCTTGCTGCACGAGACGATCGGGGACAACCTCGACCGGACCGTACGCCGCTTCCCCGGCCGGGACGCCCTCGTGGACGTGGCCGCCGGCCGCCGGTGGACGTACGCCGAGCTGGGCGCCGACGTCGACGCCCTCGCCCTGGGCCTGCTGGAGCTGGGGATCGTACGGGGCGACCGGGTCGGGATCTGGGCGCCCAACCGTGCCGAGTGGACGCTGGTGCAGTACGCCACCGCGAAGATCGGGGCGATCCTGGTCACCGTCAACCCGGCATACCGCTCGCACGAGTTGGAGTACGTACTGGGGCAGTCCGGGATCCGGCTGCTCGTCGCGGCGCAGCGCTTCAAGTCCTCCGACTACGCGGCGATGATCGAGGAGGTGCGGCCGCGCTGCCCGGGGCTGGAGTTCACCGTCCTGTTCGACAGCCCCGGCTGGGAGGCGCTGGCGGCGAGCGGGCGGGCGGCGGATCCGGGCGCGCTGGAGCGGGCGCGGGAGGGGCTGAGCCCGCGGGACCCGATCAACATCCAGTACACCTCGGGGACGACGGGCTTCCCCAAGGGGGCCACCCTCTCCCACCACAACATCCTCAACAACGGTTTCTTCGTGGGTGAGTTGTGCGGCTACGACGAGCACGACCGGGTGTGCGTACCGGTGCCGTTCTACCACTGCTTCGGGATGGTGATGGGCAACCTCGCCTGTACCAGCCACGGTGCGGCGATGGTGATCCCGGCGCCGGCCTTCGACCCGGTGGCGACGCTGGCGGCGGTGGAGGCGGAGGCGTGCACCTCTCTGTACGGGGTGCCGACGATGTTCATCGCCGAGCTGGCGGCGCCGGGGTTCGAGGGCTACGACCTGTCGAGCCTGCGTACGGGGATCATGGCGGGCTCGCCGTGCCCGGTGGAGGTGATGACCGAGGTGATCGGGCGGATGGGGATGCGGGAGGTGTCCATCTGCTACGGGATGACGGAGACCTCGCCGGTGTCCACCCAGACCCGTGCGGACGATCCCGTGGAGCGGCGGGTCTCCACGGTGGGCCGGGTCGGCCCGCATCTGGAGGTCCAGGTGGTCGACCCGCGCTCGGGGGCGACGGTCCCGCGCGGCACGCCGGGTGAGCTGTGCACGCGCGGCTACTCGGTGATGCTCGGCTACTGGGGCGAGCCGGAGAAGACCGCGGAGGCCGTGGACGCGGAGGGCTGGATGCACACCGGTGACCTGGCGGTCATGGACGACGAGGGCTATCTGAGCATCACCGGCCGGATCAAGGACATGGTGATCCGGGGCGGCGAGAACCTCTACCCGCGCGAGATCGAGGAGTTCCTGCACGCCCACCCCGACATCCTGGACGTGCAGGTCATCGGCGTGCCGGACGAGAAGTACGGGGAGGAGCTGATGGCGTGGGTGCGGATGCGCGAGGGCGCCGAGCCGCTGACCGCGCGGGCGGTGCGCGCGTACTGCACGGGCCGGCTGGCCCACTTCAAGATCCCCCGCTACGTGCATGTGGTGGAGGAGTTCCCGATGACGGTGACGGGCAAGATCCGCAAAATCGAGATGCGCGCCATGGCCACCCGCCTGCTGGAGGAATCGGCGGGCGGGGGCGAGGACGGCTGACGGGGCGGGGGCCGGGGCGGCCGGGCGGCCGGGGGGTCCCCGGGCCGCCGCCCGCCGCTGCCCCTCATGGTCACTGGCCGGCCAGTGTCACGATCAGGCAGAGGACGGAGAAGAGGGCAGCGGCGCATTCCGGTACGAGGCTGGACCGCTGCTGGCGCAGCGGTCCTCCCGGTGCCCCGGATGCGGCATGCCGCATGGCTTCCATGTCGGCCACGAGCCGCGTTCTCGCATTTTTCCCGTCCAGGACCCCCAGAAAGGCCCGAGGGAAAAATTTCCCGCCGCCGGCCGCCCTGTTCACCAGGCAAAGGCGATGCGCGAGGAAAGTCCGCCGCCATTCCATTCCGGAAATCTCCGACCATGGAACCCATACGGTGCGATAGGGCTCGCGAACAACGAGATACTCCTTCTCCGCGCGCAATCCAGGGGTGAACTGGAATCGCCACATGATGCACATGAGGACGGGGCATCCCATCCACGCCGCGAGCAGCGGGAGGTAGGAGTCATGCGCCGTAGTGAGGGCCTCGACCAGGGCGATCACCGGAATGGTGAAGAACACTCCGCACCAGAGGAGACCTGTCAGTATCTTGCTCGCAGACCTCTTCATTACCGCCGGATTCCCCTGTAGCCGAAAGCGCTCACGACCCTGCCGGCCATGCCTCGCGCGACGGCTCCCCCGCCGGTAAACGCGAACGCTACACCGGCGGCGCGGCCGTCCATGAACCCGGGATTCTGCTCACGGCAACCCCTTTGACTCCGCCGGGGCGGGAGGGGCCTACGGCCCCGGCCCGGTCAGTGTGAGGGGGCGAGGCCACCCCACGCGGCCCCACCCCCTTCCTCGTTCACGCGTTCGGTTCCCGGTCTTCCGCCGTCCGGTGCCGGAGTCGGGAGGGTTCGACCCCCGGGTAGGCGGGCGGGGCGGGCCGTCGGGGCGCTATGCCCTCTTTGCGCGGATATTCTGGGGAGTGTGATCGACTCTGGACGGCCGCGGCTGCGTCGGCGCTACGGGCCGGGGAGGCTCGTGCGGCTGTCGCCGGTCATCCTGACCGTCGTGATCGCCAGCCTGGCCTACGCCACCCCGCCGGAGATGGCCTTCAGCCGTCTGCTGCCCGCCGCGCCCGCGCTGGCCGCCGCGATGTGGCCGGTCCTGCCCACCGTGCTGCTCGGGACGGTGTGCCTGTTCCTGATGATCGGCCTCGGCATGGTCTTCCCCGACCTGGGGACGTGGTGGACGGCCGCGGGGATCATCGCGGTCACCGTCGCCGCCGCGTACGGGAGCCACGTACGGCTCCAGCGCGAGCGCACCCTCTTCCAGGTGCGGCTGGTCGCCGACGCGGCGCAGCAGGTGGTGCTGAGCCCGATGCCGCGCCGGTTCGGGAAGATCGAGATCGAGTCGCTGTACCTGGCGGCCGCGGCGGAGGCCCGGATCGGCGGGGACTTCTACGAGGTGGTCGACACGCCGTACGGGGTGCGGCTGCTCATCGGTGACGTACGGGGCAAGGGGCTGCCCGCGGTGGGGGCGGCCGCGGCGATCGTCAACGCCTTCCGGGAGGCGGCGTACGGCGAGGCCGACATGGTGGATGTCGCGCGCCGGCTGGATGCCAGCAGTACGCGCTACAACGCGGCCTTTCCGCCCGAGGGGCCGATGGAGCGGTTCGCGACCGCCCTGCTCGTGGAGATCCCGCACGACGGGCGGCGTATCGGCATCCTGAACTGCGGGCATCCCCCTCCCCTGCTGCTGAACCGCAGGGAGCTGCGGGTGCTGGAGCCGGAGACACCCTCGCCGCTGCTCAGCCTGGCGGGGCTGATCGGTGATCACTACCACGTCGACACCTTCGGCGTCTCCCCCGGTGACCTGCTGCTGCTCTACACCGACGGGATCGCGGAGGCGCGCGCCGGGGACGGCGAGTTCTTCCCCCTGGCGGCCTGGATGCGCCGCCAGCCCTCGACGCCGCCGCGGGAACTGCTGGCGGCCCTGCACCACGACCTGCTGCGCTACAGCAGGGGCCGGCTGGACGACGACATCGCGGCGCTGGCGGTACGACTGCGGGAGACGTGAGGCGGGAGGTGTGGCGGGGGGCGCGGAGTGCGCTTTGGCGTACGGGGACCGGGGCGGCCGGGGTCGGCGGGGCGCGGGGTAGCGGGGGCCGGGTTGCCGGGACCAGGCCCGTCAGGGCCGCGGGCGTCAGGGGCCGGGAGTGCCGGAGGGCGTGGGTGCCAGGAGCCGGCAGCGCCGGGCCGGGGTGTCGTAACCAGGGCCTCCAAGGGCCGGGGGTGCCGGGTGCGGGGGTGTCAGGGGCTCGGATTGCTGGGTGCGAGGGTGCCGGGGAGTCAGGCCCGGGAGTGCCGGGTGCGGAGGCGTCGGGGCCTGAGGTGTCAGGAGCCGGGGGCGTCAGGGGCTGGATGCGGGGGCGCCGGGTGCAGGGCTGGAGTGCCAGAGGCCAGGGGTGCTGGGAGTTCTGGGGCCGGGAGGGCTGGGGCCGGGAGGGCTGGGGAGTCAGGCCCGGGGGTGACGGGTAAGGGGCGCCGCGGCCTGAGGCGTCAGAAGCCGGGGCACCAAAGCCGGGAGTGCCGGGTGCCGGAGGTGCCAGGGGCCGGGTGCGGGGGGTGCCGGGGGTGAGGGGGCCGGGGATGCCGGGGGGGGTGCCGGGTGCGGGGGTGACGCGGCCTGAGGTGCCAGGCGCCGGGGGCGTCAGGGCCAGGTACGGGGGTGCCGGGGTCAGGGGCCTCAAGAGCCGGGGTGCCAGGGGCCGGGAGTGCCGGGCGCGGGGGGGGGGCGGGGCGGGGGTGCCGAGTGCGGGGGCCGAGGGGGCCAGGAGCCGGGGACCAGGGTGACAGGGGCCCGGGGTGACAGGGAGCCCGGTGACAGAGGTCCGGGGTGTCAGGGGTGCGGGGTGATCTTGCGGAGTTTGTAGAGCCTTCCCGAGTTCGGGGGGCCTACGGGCAGCTGGATGGTGGGCTCGCGGGGGGTGCCGCCGATGCTCCAGGGGGGCCAGGAGCATCCCGGGACGTGGATGCGGACCTCCTGGGTACGGGGGCCGCGGCCGGGCTCGTAGGACCAGGTGCCCGAGCCGGAGCAGCGGCGGGACGGGCCGCTGGGGTGGTCGTAGGGGGCGTGCTCGCCGACGCCGGAGGCGGTGACCGTGCCGTCCGCGGCGAAGGTCATCCTTCCGCTGGTGTGGTCGGTCCAGGTGCCGGGCAGGGCGGCCGGGGCGATCACCGGGGGCTCGTAGGCGGGCAGCAGGCCGGTGGCCAGGCCGAGCGCGCCGAGCAGGCCGGTGCCCGCCACCAGCGCCGTGCCCCACAGGGCCACGCGGCCGGTCAGGCCGGGGCGGCGGGGTCGGGCGATCAGGGCGCCGGCGGCGAGGGCGGCGGTGGCCACGGCCCAGAAGACGAGTACGGGGCGGGTCGCGACGTCGTTGTACGCGGCGAAGGCCCACACCGGCGGTGCCACCAGGGCCGCCACGGCGGGCGGCACCCACCACCACGCCTCGCGGCCGCCGCCGATCCGGCGGCCGAGGAGGTCGGCCAGCGCGACGGCGGGCAGGACGAAGAGCAGGGTCAGCAGGACCGCAGCGACGGCGACGATCATGCCGAGGGAGAGCAGGCCCGCCGCGAGGGTGGTGGGGTCGGTGGCGGTGTCCGGGGGCGGCTGGGTCCGTACGTAGAGGAGTACCACCACAGCGGTGAGGGCGACCTCCAGGCAGCCGACCATCGTGGAGACCACCAGCATCCGGCCGTACGACCGTCTCTGACGCATCCTCAGACCACCTCGGGGCAGGGCGGATCGAACCGGACGCCCGCCCAGGGGCAGCGGCATGGGCCCATTCTGCCAGCCACCCTGAACGCGTTCAATTCAGTTGCGGGCTGCCCTGTCCGCGGGGGCGGGCCCGCCGTGCGGCTGGGGCCTGTCCGGCGGATCGGGGTCGGGCAGGCCGCGGCGTCCGGTGCGGTGCATCGCACGGCGCCGGAGCGTCCTGACAGCGGAGCCATCCGGGCGTTTCAGCAACGCGGCGAGGGGCCGCGCCGGGCGCACCGCGGCCCCGGCCCCGATCCGCCGTACAGGCCCTAACTCCGCTTCCACACCGTGCAGTTACGGCGCCTCTCCGGAGCGGAAGGACAGGGGGTCGGGGGCGGCGGGGCCGTGGCGGGGCCCTCCCAGCGGGGCGGCTTCGCCGGGGCGGCCGACTGCTGGAGGTAAAGCGTCACCCCGCCGCCGACCAGGACCAGCACCACCCAGGCACCCCACACCCACCGCCGCACCACAGCCCACTCCCCCGCCCCCGAAACGTCCGTACGCCCCGGCTCCTATTCTCGGTGACGGCCCGGCGGGTCCGGGCGGTGGGCGGGGTGGCCGTTGTCCAGCAGGTCGCCGTAGCCCAGGGCCAGGACGGGGAAGCCGAGTTCGTCGAGGATCCTGCGGGACCTCGCGGCATCGGGCGCCGGCCGGCCGGTGGCCTTGGCGAGGATCTCGCGTACGTAGTACAGGCCCGTGCCGACGAGCACGTACCAGGCGCGGTGCTGGTCGAACTCCTCGCTGTGGGCGGGGCGGAGCTGCGCGGCGGCCTGCTGAACCAGGGCGCGAGTGAGGGGCGGGGTGCCGGTCATGACGGGGCTTCCGGTGGCGGGTGCGGGCCGGAGTCGGCGGGCGGATAGTGGTGCAGCATCGCGTGGAGTTCGGCCAGGGTGAGGGGGTCGGGTCGGGGATGGGGTGGCCGGTTTCTGTGGGCCAGGTGGGGCGGGAGCGGGCTACGAAGGCGGGGAAGTCCTCGCGGAGGTAGCGGGGGTCGCAGGGTTTCAGGCGGATCTGGGGGCGGGCCGTCGGCCGGACAGACCTCGAAGGCGATGATGGTGCCCTCCGCCGGCCAGGCCGCGCCGTCCTCCGGGAGCAGCGGGACGTCGACGAAGCCTGCGACGGCGAGGCCGACGTCCACGAAGATTCCGGTCGCGCCGGGGCAGGGGGCGCGCACCACCCTGCCCTGGAGGACCTGCCCGTAGCGCAGGCCCCGTCCCACCCACCGGAACGGGCGCGGACGGGTATCCGGAACGGACCCGTCGCGTCAAGGGCATTGACAGAAGATGAACACAAATAGACGCTGGGAGCGCTCTCAGGCTTCACTACCTCTATCCCTTCCTCGCCGCCTCCCCTCGGCGAATCCCCCCACGCAAGAAGGAGGAAGAGTGTTCCGCCTGTCGAAAGTGCTCGCATTCGGGGTCTCGGCGACCGTGGTCGCCGCCGGCCTCATGTTCTTCGGGCCGTCACCGTCCGCGGACGCCGTGCCGGCGACCATCCCGCTCACCGTCAAGAACACCTCGGGGCGCAGCGAGCCGGTCTACATCTACAACCTGGGCACCCTGCTGACGACCGGTCAGCAGGGCTGGGCCGACGCGAACGGCAGCTTCCACCCCTGGCCGGCGGGCGGCAGTACGCCGACGCCGGCGCCGGACGCGTCGATAGCCGGGCCCGCCAACGGGCAGACCAAGACGATCCGGATGCCGAAGTTCTCCGGGCGCGTCTACTTCTCCGTCGGCCAGAAGCTCGTCTTCAAGGTCGCCACCGGCGGCCTGGTGCAGCCGGCCGTGCAGAACCCCTCCGACCCCAACCGCAACATCCTGTTCAACTGGTCGGAGTACACGCTCAACGACGCCGGGCTGTGGATCAACAGCACCCAGGTCGACATGTTCTCCGCGCCCTACGCGGTGGGCGTCAAGGGTCCGTCCGGCGCGGTGCGGACCACCGGCCGGCTCAAGCCGGGCGGCTACAACGCCGTGTTCGGCGGGCTGCGTTCGGCCGGCTGGGGCGGGCTGATCCAGAGCCGTCCCGACGGCACGCCGCTGCGGGCGCTCGCGCCCGGCCACGGCATCGAGGCGGGCGGGCTGCCGGCTAGCACCATGAACGACTACATCGACCGGGTGTGGCGGAAGTACAGCTCCTCCACGCTGACCGTGACGCCGTTCGCGCACGAGCCGAACACCAAGTACTACGGCCGGGTCTCGGGCAACGTCATGAACTTCACCAACAGCTCGGGGGCGGTGGTCACCAGCTTCCGCAAGCCCGACTCCGACAGCGTCTTCGGCTGCTACAAGCTCCTGGACGCGCCCAACGACAACGTCCGCGGCCCGATCTCGCGCACCCTGTGCGCGGGCTTCAACCGCTCGACGCTGCTGACGAACCCCAGCCAGCCCGACGCGAACGGCTCGGGTTTCTACCGTGACGCCGTCACCAACCACTACTCCCGTGTGATCCACGGGCAGATGGCCGACGGCAAGGCGTACGGCTTCGCCTTCGACGACGTCGGCGCGCACGAGTCGCTGGTGCACGACGGCGATCCGCGGGAGGCGTTCATGACGCTGGAGCCGTTCAGCTAGGCCGCCGGTCCCCTCCGGGCGCGGCCTTCGGCCCCCGTCGCGCCCGGGTGGGCGTGGCGGGGGCCGCTGGGTTCACCTGTTGTACGGATCCGGGCCGGGTCAGACCGGGTCAGACGGCGGGCTTCTCCGGGGCCGGAGCCGGGGCCGGGGCCGGCTTCTCGGGCGCGGGCGCGGGGGCGGGCGCGGGCTTCTCCGGAGCCGGGGCGGGAGCCGGGGCCGGCTTCTCCGGCGCGGGGGCCGGCTTCTCCGGGGCGGGCTTCTCGGGCTTGTGCTCGCAGTAGACCTTGCCCTGGTAGAACTTGCAGCCCGGCATGTTCTTGATGTCGCGGACCTTGTTCTTGCTGTTGTGCTTCTTCTTGTTCTTGTTGTGCTTGTTGCCCTTGTTCTTATGGTCGTTCTTGTGGTGGCTGTCGTGGCCGGTTTTCACCTGCGCGGCGTGTCCGGCCGGCGCGGTGGTCGTGGCCGCGAAGGCGCTGGTCGGCAGCAGGACGCCTCCTCCGACGATGGCGGTCGAGACGGCGATCATCGCGAAACGCTGCTTGCGGGTGGTGCGGGCCATGGGAATCACTCCAAGCGAAGTAAGAAGAACAAGGGGAACAAGGGGAAACAAGAGGGTCGATCATCAGGTGGACTTGGGGTTTTTGTCTGTTTTGTCCGCCTGGTTAAAAGATTGGCCGCCGTACTTCACGACGGTGTCCGCCGACTGTCACAGGCGCGTGACAGGGCGCGTCGTCGCAGGTCAGCGGCTTTTGCGTGTGTTGAGGCGGGCGGCCTGGCGGGTCAGGTGGTCGCGTTCGGCCAGGTTGGACGCCTTCGCCGCGGCCTCCGCGTACAGGCGGGCCGCGGTCTCCGGCTCCCCGGCGCGCTCGTGGAGGTACGCGGCCACCGCGGTGTGGCGGGGCAGCGCGGGGTCCAGCGCGGCCAGGGCCGCCAGCCCGGCGCGCGGTCCGTCGGCCTCTCCGACGGCCACCGCCCGGTTGAGGCGTACGACGGGGCTGCCGGTCAGGCGGGCGAGCTCGTCGTACCACTCGACGATCTGCACCCAGTCGGTCTCCGCGGCGGTGGGCGCGTCGGCGTGCAGGGCCGCGACGGCCGCCTGGGCCTGGTACTCCCCCAGCCGGTCGCGGGCCAGGGCCGCCTGCAGGATCCCGGTGCCCTCGGTGATCGCCTCCCGGTCCCAGCGCGCCCGGTCCTGCGCGGCGAGCGGTACGAGGCTGCCGTCGGCCGCGGTACGGGCGCCACGCCGGGCGTGGTGGAGCAGCATCAGGGCGAGCAGCCCGGACACCTCGGGGTGGTCGACGGCGGCGGCGAGCTGCCGGGTGAGGCGGATGGCCTCGGCGGCGAGGTCGACGTCACCGGAGTAGCCCTCGTTGAAGACCAGGTAGAGCACGCGCAGCACGGTGGCGACATCGCCGGGGGTGTCCAGGCGTACGCCGGAGACGGTGCGTTTGGCGCGGCTGATGCGCTGGGCCATGGTCGCCTCGGGCACCAGGTAGGCGCGGGCGATCTGGCGGGTGGTGAGCCCGCCGACGGCGCGCAGGGTGAGCGCGACGGCGGCGGAGGAGGTCAGGGAGGGGTGCGCGCACAGGAAGTACAGCTGGAGGGTGTCGTCGGCGGCGGGGGCGGGGCCGGGCGCGGGCTCAAAGCCGGCGGCGTCCTCACGGCGGCGGCGGGCGGTGTCGGAGCGGGTGGCGTCGAGGAAGCGACGCCAGGCGACGGTGACCAGCCAGCCCCTGGGGTCCCGGGGCGGGGCGGCGGGCCAGGTGCGGAAGGCTTCGAGGAGGGCTTCCTGTACGGCGTCCTCGGCCGCCGCGAAGTCCGCTCCGCGGCGGACGAGGACCCCGAGCACGCCCGGGGTGAGGCTGCGCAGCAGGGTCTCGTCCATGCCGGGGGCCGTTATTCGGTGACGGTGGGCGGGGTGGAGAGGAAGGGGCGCAGCTCCAGCCATTCATGGAGGGGGCGGCCGCCGGCGCCGGGGGCGGCGGAGAGTTCCCCGGCGAGTTCGAGGGCGCGGTCGTAGGTGTCGACGTCGATGATCATCCAGCCGGCGATGAGGTCCTTGGTCTCGGCGAAGGGACCGTCGGTGACCGGCGGGCGGCCCTCGCCGTCGTAGCGGACGAAGGTGCCCTCGGGTGAGAGGGCCTGGCCGTCGACGTACTCGCCGGTCTTCTCCAGCCGGTCGGCGAAGTCCTGCATGTAGCGGACGTGGTCGGAGATCTCCTGGGGGGTCCACCGGTCCATGGGGACGTCGTTGACCGCGGCCGGGGCGCCTCGGTAGTGCTTGAGAAGCAGGTACTTGGCCATGGGGTTCTCCTCGGTGGGGTGCGGCCCATTGTGGCCGCGTTCACCCCGGGGACGGAGCCGGCCGGCGGTTCTCGACACCGGCCGGGCCGGGTTTCCCGGTTTCTTTCGTCCCGGTGGAGGAGGGCGGGGGCCGGCCGGGGATAGACCTAGGTCCTCGGACCGGCGCAGGACCGGTCCGGGGGCCGAGGCGGCGGGCGGCTGCGGTTGTCTAGCGTCGGGGCGGAGCGGCCGGAAGCGGGCCGCGGACCCTTGGCGGGGAAGGACCGGGAGTGGTGATGGTGCGGGAACGGGCCGGTGAGTGGCAGGCCGGTGAGTGGCAGGGCGGTCTGCTGGACCTGGACGGCTATCTGGAGGCCGTCGGGTTCACCGGGGAGCGGGCGCCCTCCCTGGCGGTGCTCCGGGCGCTGCACCGGGCGCATGTCACCGCCCTGCGGTTCGAGAACTTCGACTCCGTGCTCGGGGTGGCGGTGGCCCTGGACGTGCCGTCGGTGCAGGACAAGCTGGTGCGCCGGGGCCGGGGCGGCTACTGCTACGAGCACGTGGTGCTCTTCGCCGCCGCGCTGGAGCGGCTGGGCTTCGCCTTCACCGCCCTGACCGGGCGGGTGACGCTCGGCTCGCAGAAGGTCACGCCCGCCACGCACGCGCTGCTGCTGGTGGAGACGGCCGGGGACGGCCGCCGGTGGCTGTGCGACGTGGGCTTCGGGGCGGGGCCGCTGGAGCCGGTGGAGCTGGCCGACGGGGCCCGCTCGGAGGCCGGGGGCTGGCGGCTGCGGATGGAGCGGCGCCCGGGCGCCTTCGGCATCGACCACTGGTGGCTGCACCAGCACGGGCCCGGCGGGTGGACCGACCGGCACACCTTCACCCTGACCCCGCAGTACCCGGTGGACTACGTCGGCGGCAGCCACTACGTCGGCACGCACCCGCGCTCGCCGTTCACCCGCAGGCCGATCGCCCAGCGCTTCGACGCGGGCCGGCACCTGATGCTCGACGGGCTGCTGCTGACGACGACGCTCCCCGACGGCACCCGCACCGAGGAGAGCGTCCCGCCCGGTGAGCTGGGGCGGCTGCTGCGGGAGGGGTTCGGCATCGCCGTCGACGAGGAGACGGCGGCCCGGCTCGCGGCGGCCGTCCCGGCGGCGGCCTGAGCCGGGCCCGGGACCGGGGGCGCGGGGTGGGGCGCGGGTCAGTCGGTGTCGCGGGCGGGGAAGGTGAAGGCGTAGCCCTGGGCGGCGTACCACGGCAGGACCTTCTCCAGCGCGGCCACCGTCTCGGAGCGGTCGCCGCCCCCGTCGTGGAAGAGGACGGTGGGGCGGACCAGCGGGTGCTGCACGGTGTCCACGATCGAGGGGACGCCCGGCAGGCTCCAGTCCTTGGGGTCCACGGTCCAGCCCAGCGGCCGCATCCCGTGCTCGGCGGCTATCCGCCGGCTGTCGGGGGTGAACGCGCCGCCCGGCGCCCGGTAGTAGTCCACGCGGGCCCCGGGAGCCGCCTTCTCGATCATCTCCTTGCCGCCCACGATCTCCCGCTCCTGGTAGGCGACCGGCTTGTGGTCCATCGTCGTGTCGTGGCCGACCGAGTGGTCGCACAGCCGGTGGCCGCGGGCCACGACCTCGCGGACCAGCGCGGGGTGCTCCTGGGCGTGGGTGCCGATCATGCAGAAGGTGGCCTTCACGCCGTGGCGGTCCAGGACGTCGAGGACCTTGGGCGTCCAGACGGGGTCGGGGCCGTCGTCGATGGTGATGGCGACCGAGCGCTGGGCGCCGGTGGCGGTACGGGTGATCGTCATCGGCGGCGTACCGGGACGGCCGGGCCGCGCCTTCGCGGACTGCCCGGCGGGAGCGGCTGCGGCCGCGGCGGCCTTGCCCGCGGCGGCCTTGCCCGCGGTGGCCTTGCCCGCGGCGGCCTTGCCCGCGGCGGCCTTGCCCGCGGCGGCCTCGGCCGAGGCGGCCTTGCCCGCGGTGGCCGTCCTGCCCACCCCTGTCTTGCCCGCCGCCGCCTTGCCCGCGCCGGTCTTCGTGCCCGCGCCGGTCTTCGTACCGGCCCTGCCCGCGCCCGTCCTGCCCGCGCCGGCCTTCGTGCCCGCCTCGGCCTTCGTACCCGCCTTGCCCGCCTCGGTCTTCGTGCCCGCCGGGCCCGTGGTGTCCGTGGCGGCGTACGAAGGGGTGCTGAGGAGGACGCCGGGCAGGAGGACCGCCGCCGCCAGGGCGGTGCGGGCCGCCCGGCGCCGGGCGCGGGTGCTGGTGATCGCCATGAATGCCGCTCTCGTGTCGCAGTGAGGTCCCCCGGCCGACAAGCGTACGTAACGGACCAAGCGTAATTCACCGGCCTTTTGCCTCTTTTCGGGCCCTGTCCGGCCCGGCGGAGCCCCCGCACACGGCCCCTGCCAGCGCCTTCCGCCGCCCACCGGGGGCGGGATGTGCGGTTTGCCACATCCCGCCCGTTTCTGTCGGGCCGCCCGCCGCCGGGGGCCGGTCCGCGTCGAGAAGAATGGGGCGCACCGCGGCCCCCGGAGTGACGCGGGTCACGGGAACCCGGGCGGGGTGGCGGACAGCCCACAGGAGTGACGACAGAAATGCGAACCCGGGTGCGGTCCGGGGATCCGGACGCCTACGCGGAGCTGTTCGACAGCTACGCCCGCACCTTGTACAACCACGCCTTCCGGATGACCGGGGACTGGACCGTCGCGGAGGACGTCATGTCGGCGGCCTTCCTCGAAGCGTGGCGGCTGCGCGGCACGGTGGAGGCCGAGGGCGGCTCGCTGCGGCCCTGGCTGCTGGGCATCACCACCAACCTGGCGCGCAACCACAGCCGCAGCAACCGGCGTTACCGGGCGGCTGCGGCCGCCGCTGCCGCCGCCGCGAGCGCGGCGGCGGTGCCCGACCACGCCGAGGAGGTGGCGGGCCGGCTGGACGACCGGCGGCAGATCGCCGCCACGCTGGCCCAGTTGGGCGCGCTGCGCGGCCCGGAGCGGGAGGTGATCCTGCTGTGCCTGCACGAGCGCCTGGAGTACGCCGAGGCTGCCCGGGTGCTCGGCATCCCGGTGGGCACGGTCCGCTCGCGGCTGTCGCGGGCCCGTACGAAGCTGCGCAAGCTCGCCGAGGCGGAACTGAGGAAGAACAGGCGGGAACTCGCGGCGCGGTCCCGACAGACATATGACGACCGCGCGAAGCCGGTCCGGTCCGCACAGGAAGGAATCCAGTGAACGCCGACCTTTCCCGTCCCCGTCCGGCAGACCGGGAGGAGAACCCGCTCCTGCCGCTCGCCTCACGGGAACTGCCCGCGGGCCGCCACCAGTTCCACAAGGAGCGCCTGATGGCCCAGATCCACGAAGACCTCCGCGCCGCCGACTCCGCCCCCGCCGCCCCGGCCCCGGCCCCGGCCCGGGCTGCGGCCCGTAGCGGGGGGACGCGCCGCAACCCGTTCCTGCGCCGGGGGGTCCTGGTGCCGCTCGCCGCGTTCGCGCTGGCCGGGGCGCTCGCCGCGGGCTTCCTCGTCCAGATCGACCGGGGCGGGGCGGACGGGCCGGGCTCGGCCATCGCCACGGGCCCGGCGCTGACCACCGTGATCGGCGCGGCGCACGCCCAGGGCACCCCGCAGCTGCTGGACCGCATCTCCCTGGCGGCCGCCTCGGTCCCGGCCTCCGCCACGGCGGTGCGCGCCGACCAGTTCGTCTACATCGGGAGCAGGACGGCCACCACGTACGTGAAGACCGTCGGCGAGAAGCGGACGCTGGTCAGCGAGGAGCTGCACATGCGCCACCAGTGGAACTCCCCCGACGGGCTGAAGGGCTGGCTGATCGAGCCCGGCAACACCGGCCCGCAGGGCATGACCCTGGAGGGCAAGGACGAGAAGGGCAACACCCCGGCGCCGCATCTGAACGCCCCGAGCCACACCTACCTCACCACCCTGCCCACGGATCCCGGCGTACTGCTGGAGAAGATCTACGAGGAGACCCGCGGCAAGGGCCGCACCCCCGACCAGGAGGCGTTCACCACCATCGGTGACCTGCTGCGCGCGACCCTGCCGCCGGCCGAGCTGACGGCGGCGCTGTACAAGGCCGCGGCGAGGATCCCCGGTGTGGTGACGGTCGAGGACGCGGTCGACGCCGCGGGCCGCCACGGGATCGCCGTCGCCCGCCTGGACGAGACCTCCGGGCAGCGCGAGGAGTGGATCTTCGACCGGCAGACGCTGGCGTTCCTCGGGGAGCGGACCGTGCAGGTGCAGGGCGAGGCCGGTGACGGGGGCCTGATCAAGCCCGGCACGGTGACGACCACCATCGCCGTCATGACGCGCACGGTCGTCGACCGGATGAAGGAGATCCCGCCCTCGGCCGGCTGACCCCCGGCAACGGGGCCGGGTACACGAAGACGCCCGCCCGGGTGTCCCGGGCGGGCGTCTTCACGTATGTGCTGCTGCGGCGGCTTAGTACCAGTGGTGGGACTTCCAGAAGTTCCACGCGCCCACGGGGCTGCCGTAGCGGTCGTTCATGTAGTCCAGGCCCCACTTGATCTGGGTGGCCGGGTTGGTCTTCCAGTCGGCGCCCGCGGAGGCCATCTTCGAGGCGGGCAGGGCCTGGACCAGGCCGTACGCGCCGGAGGAGG
>NZ_JBEYVX010000081.1:0-28518 GCF_040644195.1 Streptomyces sp. NPDC047014
GGTGCGGCCTGGCGGGACCTGCCGGAACGCTACGGTCCGTGGAAGACGGTCTACGAACGGTTCCGCCGCTGGTCGGCGGACGGCACCTGGGACCGTCTCCTGGCTCACGTCCAGCAGCACTCGGACGCGATCGGCGAGGTCGACTGGACGATCGTCTGCGTCGACTCGACCATCGTGCGGGCCCACCAGCACGCGGCCGGAGCCCGAAAAGGGGGCCCTGGACCGGCGAGGCACTCGGCCGCTCCCGCGGCGGACTGAGCACGAAGATCCACCTCGCCTGCGACGGCCGCGGACGCCCCCTCGCGTTCACGGTCACCGGCGGGAACGTCAACGACTGCACGCAGTTCGAGCCGGTCATGACCCGCATCCGTATCAAGCGGTGCGGGCCCGGCCGGCCCCGCACCCGACCGCTGCGGGTGGTCGGCGACAAGGGCTACTCATCCCGCAAGATCCGCGCCTACCTCCGCAGGCGCGGCATCGCCTGCACCATCCCCGAACGCACCGACCAGATCAGCGGACGCCTGCGCCGAGGCGAGAGCCTGTGCCGTCTCGACCGCACCGCCTACCGGCGCCGCAACGTCGTCGAACGCTGCTTCAACCGCCTCAAACAGAACAAAGCCCTCGCCACCCGCTACGACAAACGAGCCCGCCACTACCAAGCCCTCGTCACCCTCGCCTGCCTGCGGCTATGGCTCCCCACCTGACATTGCGGACACCCCCTAGGGCGTGTCCGCAGTGTGCACCGGTCGTCACTCCGTCGGACAATCGCTCCGGCCACCAGCACGCGGCCGGAGCACGAAAAGGGGGCCCTGGACCGGAGAGGCACTCGGCCGCTCGCCAGGACGTCAAAGCCTGAGACGGGGTCCGCCGAAGCAGGCAGCAGAGGGCGCGGAGGTGACCGGGTTCACGGCAGCGCTGTCCCTGCTCGCCGGCCGGGATGCGTGTTCCGCCCGCGTGGTCAGGGTTCTTCCCGGCGGGGTGCGCGGGCGAGATGGGCGACGATCCTTCGGCTGAGCGTCGACTTGGCCCAGTAGGCACCCGCCAGCAGGAGCAGCCCGGGGATCAGCAGGATCGGGCTGGCCACGTTCCTCGACGGGTAGAACAGGGCCATCACGCCGGTTCCGGTCATCAGGTACCCGGCGACGAGCGCGAGGGGGACAAGGCAGCCCAGGGAGCTCAGGCCGAGCGGTACGTCCTGGGGGCGGATGGATGCCTCCCCCGACTCCAGGAGGCGCAGCGCCTGCTCCTCCGTGAACCCGGGCAGGCCCGCCCGCAGTTCCACCTTCCGTCGCGCGGCGGCTTCCGGCCGCTGTGCCGGCGCGGGCCCGCCGTCCGGGTCGCCGGGCGCGTCGTCCGGCTCGGGCCGCTGCGGGGCTGGCGCGACGGGGACCAGCGCGATGGGGGACGGGACGGTGGACGGCTTGGGTGCGTGCCCCGGGGACAGCCTCCAGGACTGCCCGGTGGCCAGGGCGGTGGCGGTCACCTCCGGCTCCCCGTCCGTATCGAGGGCGACGGTGACCTCTATCCGGGTGCTCCCCGCAGCGGCAGGCCGCAGACCGGCCAACTCCACGGTTCCCAGGCGCTGACAGGACGACCGGCGGTCCTGGTCCTGGTCTTGGTCCTGGCCTGCTGCGGCCCACCCGTGGTCCCCGTCCTTCTCATAGACGTCGAAGGCCACAGGCCGCGAGCCGTCCCGGGGGAACGGCTCGGCGGGGACGAAGAGTTCCGACCTCCGCGTCGGCCGCACGGTGCCCTGCCTGATCATCGTGGCCACCTCGCCGCCCCGGACACCTATCCCGAGCGTTGTCGGGGCCGCGTCGAGGAGCAGCAGGTCCCGGCGCGCGTGCGCGATGACGGCGGCCACCAGCGCGGCGCCGGCCGCAGCCCGGTGGGCCGGCACGGTGCGGACCGGCTTGCCGGGGAACAGGGCGCGCACGGTGTCCGCGATGCCCGGCACCCGCACCGTGCCGCCCACCAGCAGGATCCGGCCGACCTCGGGCAGGAGATCGCCCAGATCATCGCGCATGCCCCGCAGACCCTGTGCGCAGCGCTCGCGCAGCGGGGCGGTCAGCTCGTCGAACTCGGCCCGGGTCAGCAGCTCTTGAAAGTGGACGGGGCCGTCGGGGCCGGTGGTGAGGTAAGGCAGATCGACGGTCGTGCTGGACGAGGAGGACAGCTCCGCCCTGGCCTTCTCGGCGGCCTCCCGCAGCCGTTGCCCCGCTGCCGGATCGGAGGACACGTCCACGCCGTACCGCTCCCGGCAGCGGCCGGCCAGATGTGCGGCCACGGTCCGGTCCCAGTCGTCGCCGCCGAGCCGGGTACCGCCGCGCAAGGCGGTGACCTCGGCGCACAGCACCCCGCCGGAAGCGTCGTCCACGCCGAGCGCGCAGACGTCGAAACTGCCGGCGCCGAGCCGGACGATCACCAGCCGGCTGTTCCTGCTGCCGACCGCGTGCTCCGCCACGTGGGCCAGACCGACGCAGGCACTCTCATGTGCCAGACGCAGTACGTCGAGTCCCGCGAGTCCGGCGGCCTCGCGCAATGCCTGCCGCTGCGCATACCCGAAGCCGGCGGGCACGGTGAACACCGCCTCCGTCACCGGCTCCCCGGTGAGCGCTTCCGCGTCCCGCTTGAGGGCTCCCAGCAGTAACGAGGCGATCTGTGGTGCGGTGTGGGACCGCCCGTCGATCTCCACGCGCCAGTCCGTGCCCAGGTGGCGTCTGACGGAGTGGACAGTGCGGTCGGGGTTCGCCGCTGCCTGCCGGCGGGCGGCTTCGCCGATCAGCGTGCCGCCGTTCGGGGTGAACGCGACGACCGAGGGTGTGCTGGGCTCCCCCTCGGCGTTCGTGACGAGGACGGGCTCGCCGTCCACCAGCACGCAGGCCGTCGAACGCGCTGTCCCCAGGTCGATCCCCACCACACCCGTCACCGCTGCCCCCGTCCCGGCTCACGCCCTCGCTACTGCTGCCGACCGATCCTGCGGCAGCGTAGGACAGCCGATGATCCACGGGCTACCCCGACCTGGCGGAAGCAAGCCGCCCGATCTCCCACCGCCCCGAACCGCCGGCCCGCCGAGGGCTCTGGGCGGAAGGGGGAACCCGGTTACCGCCCCGCCGCCCGACGGGGCCACCCAGCCCTCCGTCTGCCGACCGCTGGGCGGCACCCACGGCCCCGCCCAGCCGGACCGCCCCGCCTCCGTCGGGCGACCGCCCCGACACCCCACGGCCAGGCCCCCCCAGGGAGTGGCGTATCCGACAAGCGCCCCGGAGCCGTTCCGATCCTGTTCGCGCCGACCTACCGTTGCTCCTCATGCGGTTCCCCCTCATGAGCGCTCGGCGCCTCGGGCTGCCCAGACGGGCCGTCTCGCAGATCCTGCTCACCCAGCTGGCCATCGCCGCCGGGGTCCTCGCCCTGGCCACCGGCCTCTTCCTGGCGCCGCTCGGCGCGCAGCTCGACGACCAGGCCATGCGGCGTGCCCTGGCCATCGCGCAGAGCGCGGCCGCCGACCCCGCGCTCTCAACCGGCGTCCTCGCCTCCGGTCCCTCGCCCGACAGCCCGGTGCAGGCCGCGGCGGAGCGCATCCGCCGGGCGACGGGCGCCGAGTACGTGGTCGTCGTCGACCTCCGCGGCCTCCGCCGCTCGCACCCGAGCCCCGACCGCATCGGACTGCCCGTCTCCACCGACCCCGGCGACGCCCTCGCCGGCCGCGAGGTGATGGAGATCGACGAGGGCACGCTGGGCCGCACCGCCCGCGGCAAGGTCCCGCTCCTCGCCGCCGACGGCGAGATCGTCGGCGCCGTATCCGTCGGCATCCCCTACGACAGCGTCCGCGACCGCCTGCTCGGCGCCATCCCCGGCCTCCTCGCCTACGCGGGCGGCGCCCTGGCCGCCGGCGCCCTCGCCGCCTACCTCCTCTCCCGCAGGATCCAGCGCCAGACCCGCGACCTGGCCTTCTCCGACATCGCCGGCCTCCTCGCCGAGCGCGAGGCCATGCTGCACTCCATCCGCGAGGGCGTGATCGCCCTCGCCCCCGACGGCCGGGTCCGCCTGGTCAACGACGAGGCCGCCCGGCTGCTGAGCCTCGCCCCCGGCGCCCCGGATGCCCCGACGCCCTTCGCCGGGCGCCCCCTGGACGACGTACTCGGGCCGGGCCGCACCGCCGACGTGCTCTCGGGCCGCGTCACCGGGCGCGACCTGGTGACCGTCCAGGGCCCCCGCGTCCTGGTCGCCAACCGCATGCCCACCCAGGACGGCGGCGCCGTCGCCACCCTGCGCGACCGCACGGAGCTGGAGCACCTGGGCCGGGAGCTCGACTCCACCCGCGGCCTCATCGACGCCCTGCGCGCCCAGGACCACGAGCACGCCAACCGGCTCCACACCCTCCTCGGCCTGCTGGAGCTGGGCCTGCACGAGGAGGCGGTGGAGTTCGTCACCGAGGTCGTCGGCGTGCACCGCTCGACCGCCGAGCAGGTCACCGAGAAGGTCCACGACCCGCTGCTGGCCGCCCTCCTGGTCGGCAAGGCGACCGTCGCCGCCGAGCGCGGCGTCGCCCTGCGGCTGGCCGCGGCCACCCTCCTTCCCGACCGCCTGGTGGACCCCGGCGGCCTCGTCACGATCGTCGGCAATCTGGTGGACAACGCCCTGGACGCCGCCGCCGGCGGGACGGCACCCCTCGTCGAGGTGGAGCTGCGCGCGGAGGGCCGTACCGCGGTGCTGCGGGTGTGCGACAGCGGGCCCGGGGTCCCCGCCGCGCGCCGCGAGGAGATCTTCACGGAGGGCTGGTCGACCAAGCAGCCCCGGGCCCACCGCGAGCGCGGGCTCGGCCTCGCCCTCGTACGCCGCCTCGCGGAGCGGCAGGGCGGCAGCGCCCGGGCCGGTGAAGCAGCGGACGGAGGGGCGGAGTTCTCCGTCGTACTCCCGGAGGCCCTGCGATGAACGAGACCCCGATGCACGTATTGGTCGTCGACGACGACATGCGTGTTGCCCGGATCAACGCGGCGTACGTGGAGAAGGTTCCCGGTTTCCGCGTGGTCGCGCGGGCTCATTCGGCGGGCGAGGCCATGCGGTTCCTCACCACGCATCCGGTGGACCTGATCCTCCTGGACCACTACCTCCCGGACGAGAACGGCCTGGACCTGGTCCGCCGCCTGCGCGAGGGCGGCCACGGCACCGATGTGATCATGGTCACCGCGGCCCGCGACCTGGCCACCGTGCAGGCCGCCATGCGCCTCGGCGCCCTGCAATACCTGGTGAAGCCCTTCACCTTCGCCGGACTACGCACCCGGCTGGAGGCGTACGCGTCCCTGCGCCGCGCCCTGGACACGGGCGGCGAGGCCGAACAGGCCGA
This sequence comes from Streptomyces sp. NPDC047014, assembly GCF_040644195.1. NCBI lineage: Bacteria > Bacillati > Actinomycetota > Actinomycetes > Kitasatosporales > Streptomycetaceae > Streptomyces > Streptomyces sp. NPDC047014. The sequence continues at coordinate 5,348 of NZ_JBEYVX010000081.1, forward strand.
GGTGGACCGCCTCTTCGGCGCCCTCGCCGGCGCGGGCCCCGCCAACGAGCTGCCCAAGGGCCACTCCCCCACCACCGCCGAGCTGGTCCGGCAGGTCCTGCGCACCGCCGACGGCCCGCTGTCCACGCAGGCGATCGCCGACCGTGCGGGCATCAGCCGCCAGACCGCCCAGCGCTACCTGAAACTCCTCGAACGCACCGGTCGCGTCACCCTGGCCCTGCGCTACGGCGAGACCGGACGCCCCGAACACCGCTACACCTGGCTCCCGTCCGAGGGCCCCACCTGAGGCCGGGCCCCCGCCTGGACCACCCCTGCCCCACGCCCCCAGGCCCCCCTCAGACCGCCCCCGCACCCGTCAGCGAGCGGACCTCCGTCTCCGCATGCCGTGCCTCGTCCGGCACCTCGCCCGAGGTGACCGTCCCCAGCCACCCCGCCAGGAAGCCCAGCGGAATCGACACGATCCCCGGGTTCTGGAGCGGGAAGAACTGGAAGTCCATCCCCGGGAAGAGTGATTCCGGCGCGCCCGACACCACGGGTGAGACCAGCACCAGCAGCATCGCCGGGACCAGTCCCCCGTACACCGACCACACAGCGCCCCGCGTGGTGAAGCCGCGCCAGAACAGCGAGTACAGCAGCACCGGAAGATTGGCCGAGGCGGCCACCGCGAAGGCCAGACCGACCAGGAACGCCACATTCAGGTCCTGCGCGAGCAGCCCGAGGGCGATCGCCACCGCCCCGATGCCCACGGCCGCCCCCCGGGCCACGGCGACCTCGCTGCGCTGCTTGGCGCGCCGCCGCTTGAGCGAGGCGTACAGGTCGTGCGCGACGGAGGCCGAGGAGGCCAGGGTGATACCCGCCACCACGGCCAGGATGGTGGCGAAGGCGATCGCGGCGACCAGCGCGAACAGCACGGCGCCCCCGGTGGATTCGGCGCCTCCGCCGAGGAAGGCCGCGAGCAGCGGAACGGCCGTGTTTCCCGAGGCGTTGGAGGCGCGGACCTCGTCCGGGCCGACCAGCGCGGCCGCCCCGAAGCCGAGCACGATCGTCATCAGGTAGAAGCCGCCGATCAGCCCGATCGCCCACACCACCGAGCGGCGGGCCGCCCGCGCCGTGGGCACCGTGTAGAAGCGCGACAGGATGTGTGGCAGGCCGGCCGTCCCGAGGACGAGCGCGAGGCCGAGGCTGATGAAGTCGAAGCGGGCGGTCCAGTCGCCGCCGTACTTGAGGCCGGGGCCCAGGAACTTCATGCCGTGTCCGCTGCGTTCGGCGGCGCTGGTCAGCAGCAGGCCGAAGTCGCCGTGGAAGCGCAGCAGCACGAGCACGGTCAGGGTGATCGCCCCGCCCATCAGCAGGACGGCCTTCACGATCTGGATCCAGGTGGTGGCCCGCATCCCGCCGAAGGACACGTAGACCACCATCAGGGCGCCCACGCCGATCACGGTGAGGGTGCGCGCGGCGCCGCCCGAACTTCCCAGCAGCAGGGCGACGAGGCTGCCCGCACCGACCATCTGCGCGATGAGGTAGAGCACGGAGACGACCACGGAGGAGGTACCGGCCGCGATCCGCACCGGGCGCTCGCTCATCCGGGCGGCGACCACGTCGGCGAGGGTGAAGCGGCCGCAGTTGCGGACCAGTTCGGCGACGAGGAACAGCACCACGAGCCAGGCGACGAGGAAGCCCACCGAGTACAGCATGCCGTCGTAGCCGAAGAGGGCGATCAGGCCGGAGATACCGAGGAAGGAGGCGGCGGACATGTAGTCGCCCGCGATGGCGAAACCGTTCTCCATCGGGGAGAAGAGCCTCCCGCCGGCGTAGAACTCCTCGGCCGAACCGTGCCGGTTGCGGCTGACCCAGGTGGTGATGCCCAGGGTCACCGCGATGAAGAGGCTGAACAGGAGCAGCGCGAGGGTCTGGTGTTCGCTGGTCACCGGTCGTCCCTCCGGCCCCGGTTGCGCTCCTGGCCGCGCTCCTGCTCGAAGACGGTCCAGCGCAGGTCGAGCGCGGCCCGGTCGCGCCGCAGCCGCGCGTGCCGGGCGTAGGCCCAGGTGAGCACGAAGGTGCTGAGGAACTGGCCGAGGCCCGCCAGCATGGCCACGTTGACCGCGCCGACGACCGGCCGGGCCATCACGCCGGGTGCGGCGGTGGCGGCGACCACGTAGGCGACGTACCAGAGGAGGAACCCGGCGGTCGCGGGGACGACGAACCGCCGGTAGCGCCTGCGGACCTCCTGGAAGGCGGCGCTGCGCTGCACTTCCAGGTAGACGTCCGAGGCGCTGGGGGCGGGGCGGGGGCCGGCGGCCGGGCGCGACGGGGACGGTTCTTCGCCCTCGCCCCAGCCGACGGCCAGTGCGTCGTACCAGGGGTCGTCAAGCCGGATCGTTCCGGCATCGCGACCTTCGTGCTTGTCCACCGAACTCTCCTTGTCCGCTGCCGCATTGGCCGCGTGATCCAAGGATGTGCGAAATGGACGGTTTCCGGACTGGTGTACCGGTGCTCTTCACTCCAACAGGTGATGGAGTGAGCAGCACCGGTACGCGGCGGCGCCCGCCGTGCGAGTCTCGGCCCGCCACGGGCACCGCCCCGGGCTCAGGCGTCGATGCGCGAGCGGTCCAGCGTCGCCGCGGAGCCGGTGATGAACTCCTTGCGCGGGGCCACCTCGTTGCCCATGAGGAGGTCGAAGACCTGCTCGGCCGAGTCCAGGTCGCCGATGTTGATCCGGCGCAGGGTCCGGAAGCGGGGGTCCATGGTGGTCTCCGCCAGCTGGTCCGCGTCCATCTCGCCGAGGCCCTTGTAGCGCTGGATCGAGTCCTTGTAGCGGATGTTCTTGCGCTGGAACTCCAGCAGGGTCTGGCGCAGCTCGTTGTCCGAGTACGTGTAGACGTACTTGTCCTGGCCTTTCTTCGGCTGGACCAGTTCGATGCGGTGCAGCGGCGGCACGGCCGCGAAGACCCGCCCGGCCTCGACCATCGGCCGCATGTAGCGCTGGAAGAGCGTGAGCAGCAGGCAGCGGATGTGCGCGCCGTCGACGTCGGCGTCGACGAGCAGCACGATCTTGCCGTACCGGGCGGCGTCGATGTCGAAGGTGCGGCCCGAGCCGGCTCCTATGACCTGGATGATCGCCCCGCACTCGGCGTTCTTGAGCATGTCCGAGACGGAGGACTTCTGGACGTTGAGGATCTTGCCACGGATCGGCAGGAGCGCCTGGAACTCGGAATTCCGCGCGAGCTTCGCCGTACCGAGGGCGGAGTCCCCCTCGACGATGAACAGCTCGCTGCGGTCCACGTCGTCACTGCGGCAGTCGGCCAGCTTGGCCGGCAGCGAGGAGGTCTCCAGTGCCGTCTTGCGGCGCTGCGCCTCCTTGTGCTGTCGGGCCGCGATCCGGGTCCGGGCCGCGGCGACGATCTTCTCCATCACGGCGCGGGCCTGCTGCTTGTCGTCGCGCTTGGTGGAGGTCAGGAACGCCTTGAGCTCCTTGGCGACCACGGCGGCGACGATCCGGGTGGCGGCCGAGGTGCCCAGCACCTCCTTGGTCTGGCCCTCGAACTGCGGCTCGGCGAGGCGGACGGTGACGACGGCCGTCATGCCCTCCATCGCGTCGTCCTTGACCACGTCGTCCTCGGCGACGCGCAGCAGCTTGGCCGAGCGCAGCACCTCGTTGACGGTCTTGGTCACGGAGCGTTCGAAGCCGGTGACGTGGGTGCCGCCCTTGGGGGTGGCGATGATGTTCACGAAGGACTTGACGCCGGTCTCGTACCCGGTGCCCCAGCGCAGGGCGATGTCCACGCCGAGCTCGCGGGTGACCTCGGTCGGGGTCATGTGGCCGCGGTCGTCGAGGACCGGGACGGTCTCCTTGAAGGTGCCCGAGCCGGAGAGCCGCAGCACGTCGCAGACGGCCTTGTCCTGCGCCAGGTACTCGCAGAACTCGCTGATCCCGCCGTCGAAGCGGAAGGTCTCCTCGGTCTTGCCGGCGCCGTCGAGGGCCCGCTCGTCGCGGACGACGATGGTCAGGCCGGGGACGAGGAAGGCGGTCTGGCGGGCCCGCTGGTAGAGCGTCTCCAGGCCGAGGCGGGCATCCTTGAGGAAGATCTGGCGGTCGGCCCAGTAGCGGACCCGGGTGCCGGTCTTGCCCTTGGCGATGCGCTTGACCTTGCGCAGGCCGTTCGCCGGGTCGAAGGGGCTGTCGGGGCCCTGCTCGGTGAACATGCCGGGGACGCCGCGGCGGAAGCTGATGGCGTGCGTGGAGCTGCCCCGGTCCACCTCGACGTCCAGGCGGGCGGAGAGCGCGTTGACCACGGACGCGCCGACGCCGTGGAGGCCGCCGGAGGCGGCGTAGGAGCCGCCGCCGAACTTGCCGCCGGCGTGCAGCTTGGTCATGACGACCTCGACGCCGGACAGGCCGGTCTTGGGCTCGACGTCCACGGGGATGCCGCGGCCGTTGTCCCTGACCTCGACGGAGGCGTCCTCGTGGAGGATCACCTCGATGTGGTCGCAGTAGCCGCCCAGGGCCTCGTCGACGGAATTGTCGATGATCTCCCACAGGCAGTGCATGAGGCCCCGGCTGTCGGTCGAGCCGATATACATGCCGGGACGCTTGCGGACGGCCTCCAGCCCTTCGAGGACGAGCAGGTGCCGCGCGGTGTAGTTGGAACCGTCCCGGTCTGCTCCGGACAGCAGCGCGCTGGAAGGCACGGACGTGTCGGCGGTCACGCAGTTCGCTCCTCGCTGAATTTCTTTTCTGGCCCGGTCGGGCGCAGGGGTGGCTCGGGTGCCGCTCGAAGGGTACCGAGGCCAGGTAGAGCCGATGCAACGCCACCCTCGCGTGCTCCTCACCCTAGTCGAGATCCGTACGGATGTTCGATCCCCCGCGCGGGTGAAGGAAACATCACGTTCCCTTCCGCGCATGAACCATTTAGGGTTCGGGCACGTCCTCATGAACAACCTGGCACTCTCGCCGGGGAGGATGGAACTGCAAGAAGCGCACGAGTGACAACGCGAAACCGTAAAGCAACGCAATACGGCTCCTTCGCCGCCAACCGGCAACAGCCGGCCAGCTTCGGAAGGAAGTTTCGAGGAAAAGCCGCGAGCGGGAACGTTTTCGGCCTGGTTGGATGTTGACCCTGGTACGACAGCTCGTCGAGCTAGAGAAGAGGCGACGTGACTACTGTTCTGACACCCGCGACCCCGCTGACGGCCGCTGACCGATGCGACCGTTGCGGCGCCCAGGCATATCTGCGCGTCGTCCTGCTGAGCGGCGGTGAACTGCTCTTCTGCGCCCACCACGGGCGCAAGTTCGAGCCGGAACTCAAGAAGATCGCCGCGGAAATACAGGATGAGACCGAGCGGCTCACGTCCGCTCCGGCTGCCCACGCCGAAACCGAGGACCGCTGACACAGGCCCGACCTCGCATCCGACGAGCCAGGACCGGCTAGGCCGGTCGACGGGCGGCACCCCTGCGACCCAGGGGTGCCGCCCGTCCTCACGTACGGCCCCGCCCTCACCTCCGAGGACGGGGCCGTACGGGTTCCCGGGCGCGGGCGGACGCGTGCACCGCGGGCGCGCCGCACCCCTGGCCCCCGATCAGTCCGTACGATGCCCCCGCGCGGGCCCTGAGTGCTGCTCGGCGGCCTCGGAGTCGCCCTCCGGGACATCCTGGACCCCCGACCGCTGCGCGGCCCTCTCCGGGGCCGTCACGAAGCCGGCCAGCGGGGCGATGCGCGTGTAGACCCCGGGGCTGTCGGCGCGGCCGCAGCCGCGGCCCCAGGAGACCAGCCCGATCAGCCGGCCCTGCGCCACCAGGGGGCCGCCGCTGTCGCCCTGGCAGGCGTCCCGGCCACCGCTGTCGTCCCCCGCGCACACCATGGAGTCGGCCAGGAACTGTCCGTCCGCATCGCCGGGGTACGCCCGCCCGCAGACCTCGTCCTCCAGTACCGTCACGCGCGCGGCGCGCAGCCCGTAGGCGTAGTCCCCGAAGCCGCTCGTGTCGCCCCAGCCGTACACGGCCGCCTCGGTGCCCGCGCCGTACGCGGGGTGGCCCGCCTCCGCCATGGGCAGGACGTGGTGTGCCGGTACGGCCTCCGCCAGCTCCAGGACGGCGAGGTCCCCGGCGTTGGTCCGCGTGTCGTAGGCGGGGTTCACCCGGGCCCCGCGCACCGCGATCTCCCGGCCGTCGGCCGCGCGGAGCTCCGTACGCCCCGAGATCACCCGGAAGTCCGGCACGGATTCGACGGGGCCGCCGAGCACCTGGGGGCTCAGGCAGTGCGCCGCGGTCACCACCCGTGTCGGGGCGACCACGACGCCCCCGCAGAACTGCCCGTCCCGCGTACGCCCGAACCGGTCACGGCTGGCCAGGGCGACCACCCAGGGGCTGTCGGTGACCTTCACCGGCTTGCCGCCGATCACCACACTGTCCGCCGTCGCCTGGGGCGCCTGGGCGAGCGGTGCCGCGGCCGCTCCCGCCGCCAGGGTCAGCGCGCCCGCCAGAGCACGGGCAAAGGGACGACGCATGGGGGCCTCCTGACTCCGGGTGTGCATGACTCCACCCAGAGTGGGATGCCCGGTGGCCGAGCGCACCCGCGCGGCCACCGTCGGCGACCCTCCGCCGGTCAGTCCAGGTAGTCGCGCAGCACCTGGGACCGGGAGGGGTGGCGCAGCTTCGACATGGTCTTGGACTCGATCTGGCGGATGCGCTCGCGGGTGACCCCGTAGACCTTGCCGATCTCGTCCAGCGTCTTGGGCTGGCCGTCCGTGAGGCCGAAGCGCATGGAGACCACGCCGGCCTCGCGCTCGCTCAGCGTGTCGAGCACCGAGTGCAGCTGCTCCTGCAGGAGCGTGAAGCTCACCGCGTCCGCCGGGACGACGGCCTCGGAGTCCTCGATGAGGTCACCGAACTCGCTGTCGCCGTCCTCGCCGAGCGGGGTGTGCAGGGAGATCGGCTCACGGCCGTACTTCTGGACCTCGATGACCTTCTCGGGGGTCATGTCCAGTTCCTTGGCCAGCTCCTCCGGAGTGGGCTCGCGGCCCAGGTCCTGGAGCATCTGGCGCTGCACACGGGCCAGCTTGTTGATGACCTCGACCATGTGCACGGGGATGCGGATCGTGCGGGCCTGGTCGGCCATGGCGCGGGTGATGGCCTGGCGGATCCACCACGTGGCGTAGGTGGAGAACTTGTAGCCCTTGGTGTAGTCGAACTTCTCGACCGCGCGGATGAGGCCCAGGTTGCCCTCCTGGATCAGGTCCAGGAAGAGCATGCCGCGGCCGGTGTAGCGCTTGGCGAGGGAGACCACGAGGCGGAGGTTGGCCTCCAGCAGGTGGTTCTTGGCCCGGCGGCCGTCCTCGGCGATGATCTCCAGCTCGCGCTTGAGCTTGGGCGCCAGCTTGTCGGAGTTCGCCAGCTTGTCCTCGGCGAACAGGCCCGCCTCGATGCGCTTGGCGAGCTCGACCTCCTGCTCGGCGTTGAGGAGGGGGACCTTGCCGATCTGCTTGAGGTAGTCCTTGACCGGGTCGGCGGTGGCGCCGGCGACGACGACCTGCTGGGCGGGGGCGTCGTCCTCGTCGTCCGAGATGACGAAGCCCTTGTTCTCGCCGCTCTCGTCCTCTTCCTCGCCCTCGGCCTTGACGGCGTCCGGGCCCTCCTCCGAGGTCTCTTCCTCGCCGGCCTCGTCGGCGTCCTTCTTGGCGGCCGTCTTCTTCGCCGCGGTCTTCTTGGCTGCCGCCTTCTTGGCGGGGGCGGCCTTCTTCGCCGCGGTCTTCTTCGCCGCCGCCTTCTTGGCCGCGGGCTCCGTCCCGGGCTCCGCCGCGAGGGCGTCCGGGGCTTGCGGGTCCGCGGACTCCGCCGCGGGCGCCGCAGGGGCCGCGGGCTGCGCCGTCGTCGTCCTGGCCGCCGTCTTCCGCACGGGCTCGGTCGCCGTCCGCTTGGCCGGGCTCTTCGCTGCGACGCTCTTGCGGGTGGTGCGCTTGGGCGACTCCGCGGCACTGACCATCAGCGTCACACCCTCTTCCTCGAGGATCTGGTTGAGGCTGCGCAGAACATTCTTCCACTGGGTCGCAGGAATCTGGTCAGCCTCGAAGGCCCGACGCACGTCATCGCCGGCGATCTGCCCCTCGGCCTTGCCCCGCTCGATGAGCGCCATCACAGACTCGGAATCGGCGATCTCCGGCGGGAGCGTACGGGATGTGCTGGCCGACACGAACAACCTCTCGGAACGATGGGAACGGCTTCCGACCCCGGGCCAGGTGGTGCTGGACCGGAGCCGACGACCACCGACCGGGGATGGGCCGGCAGCGCGGGCAGGGGCCGGGGAGCTGCACAGCACCCCCAAGGGCTGCTGTCTTCCCTCCGTCGGCCATCACCTCTTAAGTCATCGCACGACCTCGCGGAGCGTTACGCCCAATCTTCGTGGCCCGAGTCACACCCCGTATGCACGAATGCCGGTCATACGGTCCTACCCGGCGGATCCGGAGGTGCCGCCGGACCCTCGGAAGGCGGCGGCACAGCGGTGTCGCCGGGCCCTCACCGGCCCGGCGACACCCCGTGCACGCCGTGTTCCCTCGCGCGTACCGCCCGTCAGTGCTCGCGCGGGGCGGGGACCACGCGCTCGACCTCCGGGTGCACGGTCAGGAGCTGGCGCATCGCGTTCTCGGCACCGATCGCGTCGCCCGCGGCGAGGGCTTCCACCATCCGGGCGTGGTGCGCGACGCAGGTCTCGCTCGGGCGGTCGCAGGCGGTCATCGGGCTGCCGGAGACCTGGAGGGCGGCGGAGACGATGCCGGAGAGGTGCTCCAGCATGCGGTTCCCGGCGATCTGGATCAGGAGCGCGTGGAACTCGTTGTCGGCGCGCGCGAAGGTGATCGCGTCGCCCTGGCCGAGGGCGTGGCCCATGATCTCGACCATGTCCGCGAGGCGCTGCTGGATGTCCGGCCGGTTGTGGCCGGCGGCGAGGCGGGCGGCGAGCGGTTCGATGGTCCAGCGCAGCTCGCCGAGCTCGCGGCGCTGGTCGTCACGCTGGGGGCCGAAGGCGCGCCACTCGATGATGTCGGGGTCGAGGAGGTTCCAGTCGGCGACGGGGCGGACCCGGGTGCCGACGTTGGGGCGGGCGCTGACGAGGCCCTTGGCCTCCAGGACCCGCAGCGACTCGCGGACGACCGTGCGGGAGACCTCGAAGCGCTGCCCGATCTCCTCGGGGACCAGCGGGCGGTCCGCGCCGAGGTCGCCGGAGACGATCATCTGTCCGAGCTGTTGTACGAGTTGGCCGTGCAGTCCGCGGCCGCGGCTGCCCGCCGCGCGACGGCCCACGCGGCTCAACTCGACGTCGCCGCCGTCCCAGTGGGGCGCTGCGACGCGGTCGGAGCCGGGGGTCTCCGCGTAGGGGTAGCGGTCGAGTTCGCCCGGGCCGGCGAGGCCGGAGTCGGCGTGGCGGGCGGCGGTCATCATGGTGTGCGCAAGGGTACTCACGAATCCTTTGTCGGCCGTGCTTCCACGACCCTTGAGGTCTTTGGTGAAAAGCACACGAAAGGGTGATCGGTGCCACCTACGCAATTGACGACTTATCGTAAAGAACCGGACGCAGTGCGGGGAGTTGCGGTCCGCTTGACGCGACATGGACCGCAACGGTCCCGACCACGACGGCTACCGCACCGGAACGGTCACCAACGAACCCTGCTGCGCAGTCCGGTGAACCCATAGGCGCACAACAGGACCATCAGCGACAGCACCAGCGCGGTCCCCACGGGCTGGGCCATCACCCGGAGGGCCCCCACGAGCAACCGGTCGGCCTCCGGCGGCCACTGCACCCAGCTCAGCCCTCGCAGGCGCGGCCCGAGTCCGGTCGTCGGGTACGCGGACGAACCCTCCAGCGCCTTGCGCACCAGCGGAACCACCACCACCGGTACGGCGACCACCGCGGCCAGCCCCGCCGTGGCGGACCGGAAGACCCCGGAGGCCAGGACGCCGGCCCACGCGCAGCCGATCAGCAGCCCCGCCCAACTCGCGGCGGGGGTAAGCCATTCCGCGGGGGTGCGCAGCGGGCCGCTGTCGAAGACGAGCGCCAGGGCGGCGGCGTCGCCCGCCACCACCAGGGCGCCGATCAGCAGGGCGAGGGCGGCGCTGATCCCGAGCTTGGCGGTGAGCAGTCCCATCCGGCGGGGAACGGTGCCCCGGTCGGCCGCGAGCGCGGGATAGCGGTACTCCTCGCCGAAGGCCAGCGCACCCAGCAGCCCCGCCCCGAGCGCGGCCGGCGGCAGCGGCAGCAGCTCGGGCCAGGCGGCGAGCAGCCGGCCCTGCGGGGTCTGCCCGGCGCGGGCGAGCACGAGGGCGGTGACCACGGAGACCGCGGCGACCAGCAGGGCGGTGAGGACGGGCGTGGCCGTACCGAAGACGCGCAGCAGCTCGTAGCGCCACGGCCTCAGCGGCCCGCTCAGCCGCCGCACCACGGAGGCGGGCCGCGGCCCACGGCCGGAGCGGTCCGGGCCTCCACGCCCTTCGGCACGGCCGTCCCCGTTCTCGGACGCACCCCCGGCCGCGGCTGCGGAACCGGCCGCGGCACGGGCGCGCGGGACCGAGGACGCCGCTCCCGCGTCGCCCGTCTCGTCGGCGAGCTGGTGGACGAGCACCCCGTGACGGAACGCCGCCTCCCCGACCTCGGCACAGTTGCTGCCGTACACCGACAGGCGGCTGCCGCTCTCCTCGACGATCTCCACCGCGCGCTGCGCGGCCCGCGCCTCCCGGCCCAGTACGTCGGCCAGCCGGGCCGCGTGCGGGGTGCGCACGGCGACCCTGGGGCGGAGCCGGGTCCGGGCGAACTCCACCGCCTCCTGGTCGGCGAGGAGCCGGCCCGCCTCGATGCTGACCACCCGGTCGGCGCTGCGGGCGGCCTCCTTGGCGTCGGAGGTGGTGAAGAGCACGGCCCCACCGAGGGAGGCGTGGCCGCGCAGCAGGGAGTGCAGCCAGCCTCGCTCGCGGGGTGAGAGCCCCGCGCCGGGCTCGTCGAGGAGCAGGGTGCACGGATCACCGAGCAGCGCTGAGGCCAGCGCGACCCGGCGCTCCATGCCGAGCGACAGCGAGCCGAGCCGCTGATCGCGCAGGCCGCCGATGCCGACGACCTCCAGCATGGTGTCGGCCCGGGAGGCGGGCACCCCGGCAGCGGCGCAGAGCATCCGCAGCTGGTTGCGGACGGTCCGTGCCGGGTTTCCGGGGACGTCGCCGAGTACGACGCCGACCTCCCGGCCGGGGTGCGGGATCCGGTGGAGCGGACGGCCGCGGAAGTAGGTGACGCCTCGCCCCGGTTCGAGTTCGAGCATGAGCCGCAGCGCGGTCGTCTTGCCCGATCCCGGCTCGCCGAGCAGGGCGGTCACCTGCCCCGGGCGGGCCTCTAGGGTGAGGTCGTCCACCAGGGGCGGTGCGGCGGAACGTGGCTTGCTGGTGAGTCCGATGGCCTGGAGCATCGCTTCTCTCGCGGGGTGTGAGACCGCTTTGCGGCAGCGTGAGTACCGCAAGCAGGATAACGCGATATGTCCGATTTTCGGCGCAACCGGCCCGGTGACAATCCGATCGCCCCACCGGCCTTCGCCCCGCCGGCCTTCTCAGGCCCGGCGGCCGCCGCTCCGGTGGCGCCTTCGCCCCGGGCTCAGACCTCCGGGCGCAGCATCGGCGGGTTGAGGAGGTTCGCCCCGCCCGCCCGGAACAGCTGGGCCGGGCGCCCACCCTGACGGGTCGTCGTGCCGCCGGCCGGTACCAGGAAGCCCGGCGTGCCGGTGACCTTACGGTGGAAGTTGCGCGGGTCCAGGGCCACGCCCCAGACGGCTTCGTACACCCTGCGCAGCTCCCCGACGGTGAACTCGGGCGGGCAGAAGGCGGTGGCCAGCGAGGAGTACTCGATCTTGGACCGGGCCCGCTCCACCCCGTCGGCGAGGATCGTCGCGTGGTCGAAGGCGAGCCCCGCAGAATCCTCCTCGGTGGCGGCGAGCAGTTCGTCGACGGGGGCCCAGCGCGCGCTGTTGGCATCGCCTCCGGCCGTGGGTGTCGGCAGGTCCGGAGCCAGCACCAGATGCGCCACGCTGACGACACGCATGCGCGGATCGCGCTTCGGATCGCCGTAGGTGGCGAGCTGTTCGAGATGTGCCCCGTTGCCCGCGCCCGGCAGGGCGGGGTCGTGGGCGCACAGCCCCGTCTCCTCGGAGAGCTCCCGGGCGGCGGCGCCCGCCAGGTCCTCGTCCCCGCGGACGAATCCACCGGGCAGCGCCCAGCGTCCCTGGAACGGCTGCTCACCCCGCCGGACGACCAGCGCGCAGAGCGCGTGGCGCCGTACGGTGAGCACGACCAGGTCGACGGTGACAGCAAAGGGCGGATAGGCCGACGGGTCGTAGGGCGACATGCCGCGATCATAGTCGTCTGCCTGACGATAAACAGCGCTTTGGTGACCTTGAGGGCGAGGGCTCTGGGGCTCCGGCGGCCTCGCGGCCGCGAACTCCCCTCAGCCGCCCAGCTGGAGCGCATGCGCTGCCTCCTCCACCATGCCGAGGCCGAGCCTGCTGATCCGTACGGCGAACGGCTCCCCCGAGACCCGCAGGCCCGAGAGCCGCAGCTCGCCGAGGGGGGCGCCGGCCAGCGGGACGAGGGCGACGGTGCCCGCGGGGGCGTCGGGGCGGATCCCGGCGAGGGCCGCCAGTACGTGGATCCCCGCGGCCGCGGCCACCGCGGCCGGGCGGCAGGCCGCCGGATGCGGGACGGGGACGCTGCCCGCGGTGCGCTGCTCCGCCGCGAACATCTCCGGCAGCCGGTACCCGAAGGACTCCGCCGCGTCGAGCAGGCCCTTGAGCAGGCCCGTCGCCTCCTTGTCGAAGCCGGCCCGGGCCAGGCCCGACACGGCGACGGCGCTCTCGTACGCCCGCACCGCGCCGGAGCGGTGACCGTACGGGTTGTGCCCCGGCTCCTTGGCTGCCATGCTCCGCAGCCCCCATCCGCAGTCCATCGCGGGGGCTCCGAGGAGCCTGGCCAGTTGCTCGGCGCGGGTCCGGTCCAGCAGGCCCGGGGCCGTCCCTCCCCGGCCCAGCAGCCCGGTGTCGAGCAGGTGCGCGGCGGCTCCGGTGAGCCGCGGCAAGGGCCGCCCGTCCGGGTGGAGCGCCGAGGCGGGCCGCCCTCCGTCCGGGCCGTCGATCCAGAAGCGGGCCCGGAACCGCTCGCGCAGGGCGGCGGCCCACTCCCGCCATTCCTCTGCGCCGGGCCGGCCGCATCCGGCGAGGAGTTCCGCGCCAAGGACGGCGGCCCGGTGCGCGTGGGCCTGGGTCTCGCACCGCCGCGGCCCGGGATCCGGGTCGGCCAGGAAGCCGTCCCCGCCCAAGGCGCCCCGCAGCCAGCCGAGGCACCGCTCGGCGGCCGGGAGCAGCCGGGCCAGCTCCTCCTCCGGCATCCCCCACAGCCGCGCCTCGGCGAGCACGGCGGGGAAGGCGAGGGTGGCTTCGGTCCCGGTGCACGCGGGCGGCAGCTGCGGCCCCGCCCCGCGCAGCGGCCCCGGGATCTTTCCGGCGCCGGGCCCGTGCCCCTCGGCCTGGGTCCGGGCGAGGATGCGCAAGGTGGCCGCCGCGAGGCCGGTCCCGAGAGGCAGGGCCATGCGTGCGGCCCAGAGCGACTCTGCCGGTGCCAGGCCCAGCCGCCAGGGCACCCCGGCCACGGCGAAGACATCGCCCGGCACCGCGGGGTCCCTCTGGAGCAGGGCGCGCAGATCGTCGACGCTCGTGCGGAACCAGGCGGCGACCCGCGGGTCGTCCCCCTCGGCCCGGGCGTCGGCCAGCGGGTTGGCCACCTGTCCGGCGGAGGCCCGCACCACGCGGTCCTGCGTGGTGCGCAGCTCGATGACGCGGGCTTCGCCGGGCTCCAGGTCGAGCTGCCAGCGCAGGAGTCCCGCCGAGGCCACGGCGTCGTCGGGCGGTGGCTCGGCGGCCGTGACGGCCTGAGCCTCGCCGGTGCTCCAGCGCAGCCCGGCGGCATACACCCCGGCGGGCAGTTCGGGCCCGGCCAGGCCCGCCGCCACGGCGGCCAGCTCCGCCAGGTCGGTGCCGAGCAGGATCTCCACGGGGAGGCGTACCGGACGGGACGCGAAGCTGCGCAGGGTGATCCGCTCGGTGCCGTCCGCGTGCCGTACCCGTTCGACGCCGATGTCCGGATCGGGGCCCGGCTCGGCGCCGGTGCGGACCGTCGCGGTGAAGGCGGCCCGGTCTGCGCCGAGGCTGCGTCCCCGCACGGCGACCGGGTCCCGGCCGGCGACGCGCAGCACGCAGCGGGAGAGCAGCCTGCGCCCCGAGCGGTACACCCCGTCGATGCCCTGCCCGGTCAGCTGGCCGTGCTCCGGGGAGATGACCAGGCAGGGGGCCGCGACGCAGATGACGGCGCCGTGCACGGGCGGCAGTTCGGATCTGCGGGCGGCGGGTACGCCGGTCGGGCGGGGAGGTGCGGGGTGAGACATGTGTCGCCTTGTCTGCGCTCCGGTCGGTTCGGCTGGGCGGTGGCGCGGCCGGGGCGGCACCACCCCCCAGCTGAACGGCCCCACCCCTGCCCGGGTCACGGGCCCCTGCTCCGGCTGAGCCCGCTGCGGCCAGATAGAGCGCCGCGGGGCGTGGCCGTCCGGGGTCCGGCACGGCAGCCGCAGACGGCCGCGGCGCGGCGGCCGGGTGGCGTTCACCGCCCGCTCCCCGCGGTGCGCCGGGGCCCGCGGCGGGGCGCCGTACGGCCCCGTCGGCCCGGAGGCCGGGTGCCGGCCGAGGTACGGCGCCGCTTGGGCTCCCTGCGGCGGCGCTCCTCCCTCAGGCACTGCCTCAGGCCCTCGGGGTCGATGCCCTCGTTGCAGGCGTGGTGGAGGAGCTGGGCGAAGCGGTACTCGGCGTCCGCCCGCAGGGCCAGGCCGAAGGCGATCCGCGCGGTCGGCTCGTCCCCGGTGGACCAGGAGACCCAGCCGGCGAGGGTGAGGGGCGCGGCGGCGTGCTCCACGTAGGCGCCGACGCAGCGGCGGGCGAGTGCCCGCCACAGGCGCAGGGCGGGCGGTGCCTCCTCGCCCTCCATCCACTCGGCCGCGACGTCCCGGATCTCGCGGTCCTGCAGACCGAGGATGAGCGCGGCGGCCTCGTCGTGGCCGAGCAGCGCGTCGTCCCACTCGTCGGCGTGGACGCCGCCCCGGACGGGTGGCGCGAGGGTCATGCGCCGCATCAGGGACCTGGCCAGTTCGAGGGTTTCACGGCCGACCTCCTCACGGGTGGCCCCGTCGAGGATCCTGGGCATCAGCGCATCGGCCGCCCGGTCCAGGGCGCACTCGGCCTCGTGGGCCACGGCTCCGCGCAGCGGGGCCAGCCGCCCCTCGATCTCCCTGAGGGAGCCCCGGACCCGGAGCCCGGCGAAGGTGGCCGTGGCGGCCATCACCGAGGTGCCGACGGCGGCCAGCCGACTGCCGTCGGCGGGGCAGCACCGCTCGTCGGGGCAGACGTAGGACCAGAAGCGCCCGTCGGACAGGCACAGGGCCTCCAGCACCGGTACGTCCAGGGCACCGCAGGCCAGCCGGAGCCGCTGGGCGAAGGGGCGCAGCCGGGTCATCACCTGGCGGCCGGTCTCATTCCCGGTGGGGTCCTGGCAGAGGTAGAGGACGATGCCGTCGGGCTTGGCGCCGCGCCGCTCGCTGCCCCGGACCAGGCATTCGGCGACCTGGCGGGCCGTGTCGTCCCATTCGGCGGGGGTGAGGGGGATGCCGACACGGAGCCGGCCGCCGAAGCGGCCGCCCTCGCCGTGCACGGCGACCATGACGAGGGAATCGCTCGGGTGGAAGCCGAGCATGTAGGGCAGCGCGTCGGCCAGCTCGGCCGGGCTGCGCAGGGTGATCTGTGGTCCTCCGGAGTTTCCGACCGGGGTCGTGAACGGCCGGTCGGACGGGCGCTGTGATGCGTCGTTGTTCGTCATGGCACGAAGGTCCCGTGCGGGATCGGATCCCGAAAGCCCTGTGGATAACTTCCCGAACCGTTGACGTTTCAATATCCACAGGCTCGTGGCGGCATTGGCGCGATGTCGGAGGCATCGGGTTGCATGGGGGCATGAACGCAGACCTGAGGTCCTCCGCCGACTCCGTACTCGCCCGCCTCGTGGGCGACCCGACGGGCACCGCCCGGCTGCGCGAGGACCAGTGGCTCGCGATCGAGGCGCTGGTCGCCCACAAGCGCCGGGCGCTCGTGGTGCAGCGCACCGGCTGGGGCAAGTCCGCCGTGTACTTCGTGGCGACCTCGCTGCTGCGGGCGAGCGGCGCCGGCCCCACCGTGATCGTCTCCCCCCTGCTCGCCCTGATGCGCAATCAGGTGGAAGCCGCCGCCCGCGCCGGCATCCGCGCACGCACCATCAACTCCGCCAACCCCGAGGAGTGGGAGGGCATCCAGGCCGAGGTCGCGGCGGGCGAGGTCGATGTCCTGCTGGTGAGCCCGGAGCGGCTCAACAACCCCGATTTCCGCGACCAGGTCCTGCCCAAGCTCTCCGCCGCGACCGGCCTGCTCGTGGTGGACGAGGCGCACTGCATCTCCGACTGGGGGCACGACTTCCGCCCCGACTACCGCCGGCTGCGCACCATGCTGGCCGATCTGCCGCCGGGTGTGCCGGTGCTCGCCACCACCGCGACCGCCAACGCCCGCGTGACCGCGGACGTCGCGGAGCAACTGGGCACCGGCGCCGGCACGGACGCCCTCGTGCTGCGCGGCCCGCTGGACCGGGAAAGCCTCAGCCTGGCGGTGCTGACCCTGCCGGACGCGGCGCACCGGCTGGCCTGGCTCGCGGACCACCTCGGCGAACTGCCCGGCTCCGGCATCATCTACACCCTGACGGTGGCGGCGGCCGAGGAGGTCACCGCCTACCTGCGCCACCGCGGGCACACCGTGTCCTCGTACACCGGCAAGACCGAGAACGCCGACCGCCAGCAGGCCGAGGACGACCTCCAGGCGAACCGGGTCAAGGCCCTGGTGGCCACCTCCGCCCTCGGGATGGGTTTCGACAAGCCCGACCTCGGCTTCGTGGTCCACCTCGGCTCGCCCTCCTCCCCCATCGCCTACTACCAGCAGGTCGGCCGCGCCGGCCGCGGTGTGGAGCACGCGGAGGTCCTGCTGCTGCCCGGCCGCGAGGACGAGGCGATCTGGCAGTACTTCGCCTCCGTCGCCTTTCCCCCGGAGGAGCAGGTCCGGCGCACGCTCGACGTGCTGGCCGAGGCCGGGCGGCCGCTCTCGCTGCCCGCCCTGGAACCACTGGTGGACCTGCGGCGCACCCGGCTGGAGACCATGCTCAAGGTGCTCGACGTCGACGGCGCCGTGCACCGCGTCAAGGGCGGCTGGACCTCGACGGGCGAGCCCTGGATCTACGACTCCGAGCGCTACGCCTGGGTGGCCCGCCAGCGGGCCACCGAACAGCAGGCGATGCGCGACTACGCGGCGGCCACCGGCTGCCGGATGGAGTTCCTGCGCCGCCAGCTGGACGACGAGGAGGCGGCGCCCTGCGGCCGTTGCGACAACTGCGCCGGGGCCCGGTTCACCGCGGAGGTGACCACGACCGCCCTGGACACGGCCCGCGGTGAGCTCGGCCGTCCGGGCGTGGAGTTGGAGCCGCGCAAGATGTGGCCCACCGGGCTCGCGGCGGTCGGTGTCGACCTCAAGGGGCGTATCCCCGCAGGGGAACAGGCGTCGACGGGCCGCGCCCTGGGCCGGCTGTCCGACATCGGCTGGGGCAACCGCCTGCGGCCCATGCTCGCCCCGCAGGCTCCGGACCAGCCGGTCCCGGACGACGTGACGCAGGCCGTGGTCGCGGTGCTCGCCGACTGGGCCCGGGGACCGGGCGGTTGGGCCTCCGGCGCGCCCGATGCCCCGGCCCGGCCGGTGGGCGTGGTCGCGCTGCCCTCACGGGGCCGGCCCCAGCTGGTCGGCTCGCTGGCCGCACGGATCGCGGAGATCGGGCGGATGCCCTTGCTCGGCACCCTCGCGTACACCGACCAGCTGCCCGAGTTCGGTCTGACCTCCTCCAACAGCGCCCAGCGGGTGCGGGGGCTCCACCAGGCCCTGGCCGTGCCTCCGCAGTTGGCCGCGGCTCTGGCGGAGGCCGAGGGGCCGGTGCTCCTCGTGGACGACCGCGCGGAGAGCGGCTGGACCCTCGCGGTGGCGGCCCGGCTACTGCGACGGGCAGGCGCAAAGGAGGTGTTCCCGCTGGTGCTGGCGCTCCAGGGGTAGCCGGATGCGTCGTCCTCGGCATGGCGGGGCAAGGATATGAGCGGCATACCGGCGAATTCCGGTCGGCGTCGTCAATTGCTCGTTGCCGCATGCTCCGAAGCCACGCGAGAATTGGAGTGCTCCCGCTCGGCTCCCCGGCACCCTCCTGGGCCGCGCTGCGGCGCGCCCACACTCCAGCCGTGCCCGTCCGCGGGCGTGTACCCGAAGGGAGGAACGTGACCTTCGGATTCACGCCGCCCTCGACTTCTTCCCTGGCCACGGTCACCGGCGGCGCGAGCCGGCACGGCAGACTGCTGGAGCCGGCGGAATGGACGACGGCCGGCATCCCGCTCCTGCGCAATCCGCGCGAGGTGGTCAGCGGGCTGCACTCCCGGCACGCCCCGGTGCCCTCGACAGCGGTCATCGCCGTCCTGGGTCCGGAGGAACAGCTCGTGGCGAGCGCGTCCTTCACGCAGCGCTCCACGTCCGCGGACGGCTGGGAGTACCGCAACGCCCTGCTGTCCCGCCTGCGCCGGGTCCTCCCGCACGACCTGCGCCGGCGGACCCCCGTGCGTACGGCGGTGCTGCTCTACTGCCGTGACGGCGACGAGCGGTGGACGCCCGAGGACGGCGCCTGGATGTGGGGGCTGCGGGACGCCTGCACCCTGCACGGGCTGCGCTGCGGCGCCTACATCACGCTGACCCGCGACGGCTGGCAGGTCCTCGGCGAGGGCCGCGGCGGCCGGCACCCGAGCTCGGACTCGCGGCCGCAGCATCTCGGCGACACCGTGTCCGAGTTCGCACCGCTCGCCCTGCACACCGGCGGCGGAGCCGTCGAGGCCCTGCGCCGGACCGCCGCGCGCTGAGCCCCGTACGAGGTGAGGCGGGCACGCCTCACGGCCGTACACCCGGAACCGGGCGTACGGCTGATCAGGCGTCGGGCACCGGCGGGGCCGGCCCGAGGCCCGCCCCGCCCCTCGCCCGTGCCGGCGTACAGGACGTCAGACGCCCGCACCCAGCACGGAGTTGATCTCCTGCGTCTCACCGCACACGATCAGCAGCGTGCCCGCCCGGGAGAGCGCGACGGGCAGCACGCCCGCCAGGCCGTCGGCCGGTCCGCCGTTGGCCGCGAGGACCACGACCGGACGGCTCGCGGCACGCTCCAGGCGTGCGGCGTCCGCGTAGAAGACGTCGTCCCCGGCGTCGTGCTGGGCCCAGTACGCGGCCTCGCCGAAGGACAGCTCGTGAGCGGCCCACGGGTGCGGGTCGCCGGTGGTGAGCACCAGGATGTCGCCGGGCGCACGCCCGGTGTCGAGCAGCAGGTCCACGGCCTCCTCGGCCGCGTCCAGCGCGCCCTCGGCGGAGGCAGGGATCAGCTGGACCTGCGGAACCGCCGCGGAGACGGACGGCGCCGCGGGAACAGGAGCTGCGGTAACGCTTCCGGGGGTGGCCTGCGCCGCGCGCTGCGCGGGCGGTGCGGGCCTGGGGGCCCCGACCGCGCGGCTCGCCGCCGCGGGGGTGGGACCGGGGCGACCGGGCCGCGGGACGGCGGCGGGACGCGGACCAGGTACGGGACGGGGGGTCTGCGCGGTACGGCTCGCGGCCGGGGTCACGCGGGGACCCTGGGCACTCTCGTGAATCTGAGGCTCCTCGATGGCGGGGGTGAGAGGCATGAGTTGATATCTATCAAACACCGGTACGAAACGTACCGGGCGGTGGCACATGGGTGCGATCAGAAATCGAAGCCGAGTTGGCCTCCGTTTTCCAGATCCGTCGCTTCCTCGCTGCGGCGCACCTTCTTCAGGTGGCGCCACCGGGGCAGCGCGTCGAGGTAGGACCACGAGAGCCGGTGGTAGGGGGTGGGCCCCCGCACCTCCAGCGCCGCCCGGTGCACGGGCGAGGGGTATCCAGCGTTGGCGGCGAAGGCGAAGTCCTCGATCCCGCCGTCCCCTTCACCGAGCTCGGCCATCATGCGGTCCCGGCGGACCTTGGCGATGACCGAGGCGGCGGACACGGAGATGCAGGACTGGTCACCCTTGATCACCGTGCGGACCCGCCAGGGCGAGCCGAGGTAGTCGTGCTTGCCGTCGAGTATCACCGCGTCGGGCCTCACCGGCAGGCCCCCGAGGGCCCGCTCGGCCGCGAGGCGCAGGGCGGCGGTCATGCCCAGTGCGTCGATCTCCTCGGGCGTGGAGTGCCCGAGCGCGTACGCGGTGACCCAGTCCTCCAGGACGTCGAGCAGGGCGTCGCGCCGCTTGGGGGTGAGCAGTTTGGAGTCGGTGAGCCCGGCGGGCGGCCGGCGCAGGCCGGTGATCGCCGCGCATACGGTGACGGGACCGGCCCAGGCCCCTCGTCCGACTTCGTCGACCCCGGCGATGACCTTGGCGCCGGTGGTGGCGCGGAGGGAGCGCTCGACGGTGTGGGTGGGTGCTTCGTACGGCATGGCGCCAGCAAGGGTACGCCGCCCCGGGCCCGCTGCACACCCCCGCCCGGGTCCGAAGGGTCCGCGGAGCTCCGCACGCCCCGCCGCGGGACCCCGAGGAGGGACCCGCCGCGTCTCACACCCTGAGCAGCGGCACCATCACGCCGTCGATCAGCTCCGCGATCTCCGCGTCCTCCCATTCGCTCCCGCACACCTTGCTGCGGTACATGAGCATCGCCGGAATGACGTCCACGACAAGCGGACCCGTAGCATCCGGTCGCACGTCGCCCCGCCGGATTCCGCGCATCAGCAGCTCCCCGATCAGGCGCCGGACGGGCTCCTGCAGCCGGGACGAGATGACCTCGTGGAACCGCTCCGCATGCGCGTGATCGCATTCGTGAAGCACCGACCACAGCGCCTGCCCGCCCCGCGAGTACATGACCTCCCGGGTGCGCACGCACAGCAGGCGGAGATCCTCCCGGACCGAACCGCAGTCAGGAATATCACCGATCTGCGGCATCGCGGTCCGCAGCGCCTCGGCCACCAGGTCCGCCTTCGACGGCCAGCGCCGGTAGAGCGCGGCCTTGCCGGTCTGCGCGCCGGCCGCGACGCCCTCCATCGTGAGCGCGTGCCAGCCGACGGTGCCCAACTGTTCCAACGCGGCGTCCAGGATCGCCCGTTCGAGCTCGGGGCCCCGTCTGCGCCCCGGTGACACCGATGACGCCGATGACCAGCGCGAATCCACCACGTACCCCGCCTCCGCCCGGCCCGCGACCGTCGCGGCGCACTTTTTCAGCCTTAGTGAACGCTTGCGTTCACTAAGGCTGGGCTCCTACCGTGGAACCCATAGTGAACGAACACGTTCACTATTTCACTTGGGGGGATCCAGAGTGACCAGTTCCCAGCTCGCCGCGCCGCGAATACCGGGCGCGGCCCGCCGCGACGGCCGCCCCGGCGTGGCCCTGGCCGTCATCGCCGCCTGCCAGCTCATGGTCGTGCTCGACGCGACGATCGTGAACATCGCGCTCCCGCACATCCAGACCGCCCTCGCGTTCAGCACCACGGATCTCTCGTGGGTGCTCAGCGCCTACACCCTCACCTTCGGCGGACTGCTGCTGCTCGGCGGCCGGGCCGGCGACATCCTGGGCCGGCGCCGGGTGTTCCTGGCCGGAATCCTGCTCTTCACCCTGGCCTCCCTCCTCGGCGGCTTCGCCCAGGAGCCCTGGCAGCTGCTCGCCGCCCGCGCCCTGCAGGGAGTCGGCGGCGCGATCGCCTCCCCGACCTCGCTCGCCCTGATCACCACGACCTTCCCCGAGGGACCCGAACGGAACCGGGCCTTCGGGGTCTTCGCCGCCGTCTCCGCCGGCGGTGGCGCGATCGGCCTGCTGACCGGCGGCATGCTCACCGAATGGCTCGACTGGCGCTGGGTCCTCTTCGTCAATGTGCCGATCGGCGTGCTGATCGCGGTCCTCACCCCGCTCTACATCAGCGAGTCCGAGCGCCACCCCGGCCGTTTCGACATCGCCGGAGCGCTCACCTCCACCCTCGGCATGGCCTCGCTCGTCTACGGCTTCATCCGCGCCTCGGAGGAGGGCTGGCGCGACCCGCTCACCCTCGGCTCGTTCGCGGCGGCCGTGGTCCTGCTCGCGCTGTTCGTCCTGGTCGAGTCGCGGGCGCGCGAGCCGATCATCCCGCTGCGGATGTTCGCCGATCGCAACCGCACCGGCACCTACGTGATCATGCTCGGCCTCGCCGCCGCGATGTTCGGGATGTTCTTCTTCATCGTCCAGTTCGTCCAGAACGTCCTGGGCTTCTCCCCCATCCAGTCCGGGCTCGGCTTCCTGCCCGTCACGGTCGCCATCGTGACCGCCGCCGGCCTCTCACAGCGGTTCCTGCCGCGCTTCGGCCCCAAGCCCTTCATGGTCATCGGATCCGCGCTCACCGGTACGGGCCTGGCCTGGCTGACCCTCCTGCGCACCGACAGCTCCTACCTCTCGGGCGTGCTCGGCCCCATGCTGCTGTTCGGCTTC
Organism: Streptomyces sp. NPDC047014; assembly: GCF_040644195.1. Taxonomy (NCBI): domain Bacteria; kingdom Bacillati; phylum Actinomycetota; class Actinomycetes; order Kitasatosporales; family Streptomycetaceae; genus Streptomyces; species Streptomyces sp. NPDC047014. Next base: position 28,004 of record NZ_JBEYVX010000081.1, read on the forward strand.
GGGATGGGCCTCAACTTCGTGACGCTCACCCTCACCGCCGTCTCCGGCGTGGCACCGCAGGAGGCGGGCGCCGCCTCCGGCCTGCTCAACGCCAGCCAGCAGGTCGGCGGCTCCCTCGGGCTGTCCATCCTGGTCACCGTCTTCGGTACGGCCAGCCGCGACGAGGCCGCCGAGCAGGTCCCCGCCTTCCTCGCGCAGGCGGATCCCGCGGCGGCGGCCGCCTTCCAGCAGACCGGCCAACTGCCCGACCCCTGGGGCGATCTCGTCCTCGCCCAGGGCATCTCCACCGCCTTCCTCGCCGCCGTCGCCATGGCGGGGCTCGCCCTGGCCACCGCGCTGCTGGTGATCCGGGTGCGCAAGAGCGACCTGGAGGCCCTGGCCGGAGCCGCCGCGAAGGCCGGACCGGCCGCCTGAGCGGGTGCGCCGGGGGGGGGGGGGGGGGCCCCCCCCCCCCCCCCCCCCCGCCGCCCGCCCCCACCCCCCCCCCCCCCCCCGAAGCACCCCAAGCGGAGCGC
>NZ_JBEYVX010000082.1:0-27016 GCF_040644195.1 Streptomyces sp. NPDC047014
GCCCCCACACCCCCCCCCCCCCCGGCCCCTCCGTCACGTGCCGTGCGTCAGGCGCCGGTGACCTCGACCGCCGCCAGGTTCTTCTTGCCCCGGCGCAGGACCAGCCAGCGGCCGTGCAGCAGGTCCTCGGGCGCGGCGACCGCGTCCTCGGCGGTGACCTTCGTGTTGTTCACGTAGGCACCGCCCTCCTTCACGGTCCGGCGGGCGGCCGACTTGCTCGCGACCAGGCCCGTCTCCGCGAACAGGTCCACCACCGGGCCCAGCTCCGCCACCGAGGCGTGCGGCAGCTCGGACAGGGCCGCGGCGAGCGTGGCCTCGTCCAGCTCCGCCAGGTCGCCCTGGCCGAACAGCGCCTTCGACGCGGCGATCACGGCGGCGCACTGGTCCGCGCCGTGCACCAGCGCGGTCAGCTCCTCCGCCAGCGCCCGCTGCGCGGCACGCGCCTGCGGCCGTTCGGCGGTCTGCGCCTCCAGCTCCTCCAGCTCCTCGCGGGACTTGAAGGACAGGATCCGCATGTAGGTGGAGATGTCCCGGTCGTCCACATTCAGCCAGAACTGGTAGAACGCGTACGGCGTGGTCATCTCCGGGTCCAGCCAGACGGCCCCGCTCTCGGACTTGCCGAACTTGGTGCCGTCCGCCTTGACCATCAGCGGCGTCGCCAGCGCGTGCACGACCGCGCCCGGCTCCACCCGGTGGATCAGGTCCAGCCCGGCCGTCAGGTTGCCCCACTGGTCGGAGCCGCCCTGCTGGAGCACGCAGCCGTAGCGCCGGTACAGCTCCAGGAAGTCCATGCCCTGGAGCAGCTGGTAGCTGAACTCGGTGTAGCTGATGCCCTGGTCGGAGTCGAGCCGCTTGGCGACCGAGTCCTTCGTCAGCATCTTGTTGACCCGGAAGTGCTTGCCGATGTCCCGCAGGAACTCGATGGCGGACAGGCCCGCCGTCCAGTCCAGGTTGTTGACCATCAGCGCCGCGTTCTCGCCCTCGAAGGAGAGGAACGGCTCGATCTGGGTGCGCAGCCGCGTCACCCAGTTCGCGACGGTCTCCGGGTCGTTCAGCGTGCGCTCCGCCGTCGGCCGCGGGTCACCGATCTGCCCGGTGGCCCCGCCGACCAGCGCCAGCGGCCGGTGGCCGGCCAGCTGGAGCCGTCGCACGGTGAGCACCTGCACCAGGTGCCCCACGTGCAGCGAGGCGGCGGTCGGGTCGAAGCCGCAATAGAAGGTGACGGGACCGTCCGCGAAGGCTTTGCGCAGCGCTTCCTCGTCGGTGGACTGGGCGAACAGCCCGCGCCACTTCAGTTCGTCGACGATGTCCGTCACGATCTCCCGGCTCCTTACGTTCTGTGGAAATGCGGTGCTCAGTCTAGGTGGGCCAGCCTAGACGGATCAGACGCCCTTGCTCACCGAACTCATGTTGAAGTCCGGGATGCGGACGGCGGGCATCGCGGCGCGTGTGAACCAGTCGCTCCACTCGCGCGGCAGGGTCTTCTCCGTCCGCCCGGCCTCCGTGGCCCGGGACAGCAGGTCCACGGGGGACTCGTTGAAGCGGAAGTTGTTCACCTCGCCCACGACCTGCCCGTTCTCCACCAGGTAGACCCCGTCCCGGGTCAGGCCCGTCAGCAGCAGCGTCGCCGGGTCCACCTCGCGGATGTACCACAGGCAGGTCAGCAGCAGGCCCCGCTCGGTGTCCGCCACCATCTCGTCCAGGGACTTCTCGCCCCCGCCGTCCAGGATCAGGTTCCCGAAGCCGGGGGAGAGCGGCAGACCGGTCAGCCCGGCGGTGTGCCGGGTCGTGGACAACCGGGCCAACTCGCCGTCCTTGATCCACTCGGTCGCCGGGACGGGCAGGCCGTTGTCGAAGACCGAGGCGTCGTCGCCGGAGCTGTGCGCCACGACGAAGGGCGCGGACTCCAGGCCCGGCGCGTTCGGGTCGCTGCGCAGGGTCAGCGGCAGCCCGGTGAGCCGCTCCCCGACCCGGGTGCCGCCGCCGGGCTTGGAGAAGACCGTACGGCCCTCCACCGCGTCCCGGGCCGCCGCCGACCACATCTGGTAGATCATCAGGTCCGCGACGGCCGTCGGCGGGAGCAGGGTCTCGTACCGGCCGGCGGGCAGATCGATCTTCCGCTCCGCCCAGCCCAGCCGTACGGCGAGCTCCGCGTCCAGCGCGGTCGGGTCCACGTCCTTGAAGTCCCGGGTGGACCGGCCCGCCCAGGCCGAGCGCCGGCGGTCCGGGGACTTCGCGTTGAGCTCCAGCGTGCCCGTGGGCTGGTCGTGGCGCAGCCGCAGGCCCGTGGAGGTGCCGACGTACGTGGAGACCAGCTCGTGGTGGGCGAAGCCGTACAGCTCGCGGCCGCCCGCGCGGGCCCGCGCGAACGCCTCACCGAGGGCCGGGGCGAAGTCCGCGAACACCGCCGAACCGGTCTCGGCCGGCGCGTCGGTGAAGTCCGGCGAGGCCGGGGTCCCGGTGACCAGCGGCTGCGCGTCCTCGGCGGGACCGGCCCCCCGGGCGGCCGCCTCGGCGGCCCGCACCAGCGGCTCCAGCTCCTCCGCGGTGACGGCGGAGCGCGAGACGACCCCCGAGGCCGTGCCCTCCCGGCCGTCGACCGTCGCGATGACGGTCAGGGTCCGGCCGCGGGTGACGCCGTTGGTGGTCAGGGCGTTGCCCGCCCAGCGCAGGTTCGCGCTCGACTCCTCGTCCGCGATGACGACGCATCCGTCGGCGGTGGACAGCTCCAGGGCCCGCTCGACGATCTCGTGCGGCTTGGTCGATCGGCTCATCGGCCGGCCTCCTGCGTGGTGTTCAGGATGTTCACGTCGCGGAACAGCGCGGACGGGCAGCCGTGCGAGACCGCCGCGACCTGGCCCGGCTGGGCCTTGCCGCAGTTGAAGGCGCCGCCCAGGACATAGGTCTGCGGGCCGCCGACCTTCTCCATGGAGCCCCAGAACTCGGTGGTGGTGGCCTGGTAGGCCACATCGCGCAGCTGCCCGGCCAGCCGGCCGTTCTCGATGCGGAAGAAGCGCTGCCCGGTGAACTGGAAGTTGTAGCGCTGCATGTCGATCGACCAGGAGCGGTCACCGACCACGTAGATCCCGCGCTCCACCCCGCCGATCAGGTCCTCGGTGGACAGCCCGCCCGGATCCGGCTGGAGCGAGACGTTCGCCATCCGCTGCACGGGCACGTGCCCGGGGGAGTCCGCGAAGGCGCAGCCGTTGGAGCGGCCCAGCCCGGTCAGCTTCGCGATCCGCCGGTCCAGCTGGTAGCCGACCAGGGTGCCGTCCTTGACCAGGTCCCAGCTCTGCGCCTCGACGCCCTCGTCGTCGAAGCCGACGGTGGCCAGGCCGTGCTCGGCGGTGCGGTCGCCCGTCACGTTCATGATCGGGGAGCCGTAGGTGAGCTTGCCCAGCTGGTCGAAGGTGGCGAAGGAGGTCCCCGCGTACGCCGCCTCGTAGCCCAGCGCCCGGTCGAGCTCGGTGGCGTGGCCGATGGACTCGTGGATGGTCAGCCACAGGTTGGACGGGTCCACGACCAGGTCGTAGCGGCCGGCCTGCACGCTCGGCGCGCGCATCTTCTCCGCCAGCAGGCCGGGGATCTGCTCCAGCTCCGAGTCCCAGTCCCAGCCGGTGCCGGTCAGGTACTCCCAGCCGCGCCCGGTGGGCGGGGCGATGGTGCGCATCGAGTCGAACTCGCCGGTGGAGCCGTTGACGGCCACCGCCGTGAGCTGCGGGTGGACGCGGACCCGCTGCTGGGTGGTCGTGGTGCCCGCGGTGTCGGCGTAGAACTTGTTCTCGTGCACGGCGAGCAGGGAGGCGTCCACGTGCGCGACCCCGTCGGCCGCGAGCAGCCGGGCGCTCCAGTCCGCGAGGAGGGCCGCCTTGTCGGAGTCCGGCACCTCGAAGGGGTTCACGTCGTAGGCCGAGATCCACGTCCGGTCGGCGTGCACCGGCTCGTCCGCCAGCTCCACCCGCTCGTCCGAACCGGCCGCCTTGATCACCTGGGCGGACAGCTTCGCCATCGCCACGGCCTGCGAGGCCACCCGGGCCGCGCCGTCCATGGTCAGGTCCACGCCGGAGGCGAACCCCCAGCTGCCTCCGTGCACCACCCTGACCGCGTATCCGAGGTCGGTGGTGTCGGACCCGCCGGCGGGCTTGGCATCGCGCAGGCGCCAGGACGCGCTGCGGATCCGCTCCAGCCGGAAGTCGGCATGCTCGGCGCCCAGCGCGCGGGCCCGGGCGAGCGCCGCGTCGGCGAGCGCCCGCAGGGGCAGCGCGGTGAAGGCCGCGTCGAGGGAATGGGGCACGGAAGCCCTCCAGGGGTCGGGGACGGTCCCACCGATCATGTCGCGAGCAGGGGCCTCGTGCCTACCTCTTTCTGTAGGGACTCGACAGAGCCCGTCCCGTGGCCCTGTCGGGGGTCGATTCTCCGTACGACCGCCCCGACCTATAGGTTTTCGGTATCCAGACCGCTAGCGAAAGGGTGATCCGTTGAGCCGCTCGGTTCTCGTCACCGGAGGAAACCGGGGCATCGGCCTCGCCATCGCCCGAGCCTTCGCCGAGGCCGGCGACAAGGTCGCGATCACGTACCGGTCGGGGGAGCCCCCGGAGGCGCTGACCTCTCTCGGTGTCCTGGCGGTGCGGTGCGACATCACCGACTCCGAGCAGGTGGAGCAGGCGTACAAGCAGATCGAGGAAGCCCACGGCGCGGTCGAGGTCCTGGTGGCCAACGCGGGCATCACCAAGGACACGCTGCTGATGCGCATGTCCGAGGAGGACTTCGCCTCGGTCGTCGACACCAACCTCACCGGCACCTTCCGCGTGGTCAAGCGCGCGAACCGCGGCATGCTCCGCGCCAAGAAGGGCCGCGTCGTCCTGATCTCCTCGGTCGTGGGCCTCCTCGGCTCGGCCGGCCAGGCCAACTACGCCGCCTCCAAGGCCGCGCTCGTCGGCTTCGCCCGCTCGCTCGCCCGCGAGCTGGGCTCCCGCAACATCACCTTCAACGTCGTCGCGCCCGGCTTCGTGGACACCGACATGACGAAGGTCCTCACGGACGAGCAGCGCGCCGGCATCGTGGCTCAGGTGCCGCTCGCCCGCTACGCGCAGCCCGAGGAGATCGCGGCCGCCGTCAGCTTCCTGGCGTCCGACGACGCCGCGTACATCACCGGAGCCGTCATTCCCGTTGACGGCGGATTGGGCATGGGTCACTGATCACCATGAGCGGAATCCTCGAGGGCAAGCGCGTCCTCATCACCGGCGTGCTGATGGAGTCCTCCATCGCGTTCCACACCGCCCGGCTGGCCCAGGAGCAGGGCGCGGAGGTCGTCCTGACCGCGTGGCCGCGTCCGTCGCTGACCGAGCGCATCGCCAAGAAGCTGCCCAAGCCGGTCAAGGTGATCGAGCTCGACGTCACCAACCAGGAGCACCTGGACCGCCTGGAGGGTCTCGTCCGCGACGAGCTCGGCGGCCTCGACGGTGTCGTCCACTCGATCGGCTTCGCCCCGCAGGACGCCCTCGGCGGCAACTTCCTGAACACGCCGTTCGAGTCGGTGGCCACCGCCATGCACGTCTCGGCGTTCTCCCTCAAGTCGCTGACCATGGCCTGCAAGCCGCTGTTCCCGGCGGAGGGCGCGGCCGTCGTCGGCCTCACCTTCGACGCGCAGTTCGCCTGGCCGCAGTACGACTGGATGGGCCCGGCCAAGGCCGCGCTGGAGGCCACCAGCCGCTACCTCGCCCGTGACCTGGGCAAGGAGGGCATCCGCTGCAACCTGGTCTCGGCCGGTCCGATCGGCTCGATGGCCGCCAAGTCCATCCCGGGCTTCTCGGAGCTGGCGGAGGTCTGGAACTCCCGCTCCATGCTGGAGTGGGACATGAGCGACCCGGAGCCGGCGGGCAAGGGCGTCGTCGCCCTGCTGTCGGACTGGTTCCCGCGGACCACCGGCGAGATCGTCCACGTGGACGGCGGCCTGCACGCGATGGGCGCCTGATCCCGCTCAGGACCCCGTGTCCGTACGGCGGCGGCCGCGCCTCCCCTTCCGGGAGGCGCGGCCGCCGCCGTTTCGCGTGGGAGGTCCGGCCGCGGGGGCGCTTCGCTCGGATGTTCACCGGCCGGGGGGATCTTTCCGAGTCGAAAACCGGGACGTATGCCTGCAAACTGACCGGGTCGGGATCGCCCCGGCTCCTGCGGGGAGGAGGTAGGAGTGCGTACGAGGCCCAGCCGAGCGGTGTCGATACTGGTCACCTCCGTGGTCCTGACCGGATTCCTGGTCCCGGCGGTGGCCGCGGAGCCCGCGGGGGACGAGACCGCGCCCGGCCCCGGCGCCGTCGCACCCGCCGTGGTGGACCTCTCCGAGATCCCCGCCGAGCCCCCCGCACCACCCTCCCGGCCCGCCGCCGGGGAACTCTTCGGAGCCGACTGCGACACCGCCATCGAGGGATCCCAGGTGACGGTCCACTGCCACAACGCCTACCCCGCCACCGACCTGGTCCGCCTGCACATCGAATGCGACCGCTGGTGGGACGTGGACGGCGACGGCGCGGCCGTGGCCGTCGGACCGGCCGGCCGCGCCGAGCTCACCGGCCGCTGCTGGAAGGAGGTCCGCGCCGCCTGGGTCAGCCACCGGCGGCCGTGACCGCGTCCCCCGGGGCGTCCTTGCCGAGGCAGGCGAAGGGGTAGCCCGCCGCCTCCGAGGCGGCCGTGTCCCCGTCGCCCCGCCGGATGGCCTCGATCAGGCGGGCGTGGTCCAGATGGGCGGCCGGCTGCAGCTCGGTGCCCACGTCGGTGCGCAGCCAGTCCGCCACCAGGTCCCCGAGGTCGGCGTACAGCTCGATCAGCACCTCGTTGTGCGAGGCCGTCACCACCGCCATGTGCAGGCTCACGTCCGCCGCGACGAACACCTCCGCGTCACCGCTCGCCCACGCCTCCTCGCGGCGCGCGAGCAGGGCGTCGAGCTGCGCCAGGTCCCGCTCGGTACGCCGCTCCGCCGCGAGTCGGGCGGCCGAGGACTCCAGCGTCGAGCGCAGCTCCGCGATGTGCCGGGGATCGGCCCCCGAGAACCGCCGGTGCATGACCCCGGCCAGCTCGCTGGTGGCGAGGACGTACGTGCCCGAGCCCTGCCGGATGTCCAGGAGGCCGTTGTGCGCCAGCGCGCGCACGGCCTCGCGCACGGTGTTGCGGGCGACGCCGAGCAGTTCCACGAGCTCCGGCTCGGTGGGGATGCGGGCGCCCACGGGCCACTCGCCGGAGGTGATCTGGTTGCGCAGCTGGGCGATCACCTGATCGACGAGCGCGGAGCGCCGGGGCGAGGACAGCGGCATGGGTTCCTCTCGCGGAGTGACGGAGCGACGGGGGAGTGACGGGATGTGAGGTGTGACTGGCGTGTCGGGCGACTGGCTTGTCGGGCGACTGGACAACCAATCATCCCATGATTCTATGATGGATGGATGCCCGACGAAAAGATCCGGACCCTCGACCGGCCCGCCGCCGCCCGCCCCGCGACCCCCGCCCCCGTACCCGCGGAGCCGGCCCCGCCGGCCTGGCTCGGTCCGCTGCTCATCGTCGGAATCGTGCTGGCCGCCCTCAACCTGCGCCCCGCCATCACCAGCCTCGGTGCCCTCTTCGAGGAGACCCGCACCGGCCTCGGCATGAGCGGCACCGTCGCCGGACTCATCACCTCCGTCCCCGCCCTCTGCTTCGCCGTCTTCGGCGTCACCGCGCCCCGGCTCTCCCGCCGCTTCGGCCCCGTCGCCGTCGTCTGCGCCGGTATGGCCGCCGTCGCCGCCGGGCTGCTGCTGCGCCCCTTCGCGGACGGCGCCGCCGGCTTCCTCGCCGCGAGCGCCCTCTCGCTGGCGGGCATCGCCCTGACCAACGTCCTGCTCCCGGTGATCGTCAAGCGCTACTTCCCGGACCGCGTCGGCACCATGACCGGCCTGTACTCCATGGCCCTCGCCGCCGGGACCTCCCTCGCCGCCGCCGCGACCGTGCCCCTGACCGCCGCCCTCGGCGGCAGCTGGCGCGCCGGGCTGCTGCTCTGGGCCGCCCTCGCCCTGGCCGCCGCCCTGCTCTGGCTGCCCCTCGCCCGCGCCGCGCGGCGGGCCGACCGGGCCGCCCGTACCGCCGAGGGCCCGGCCACCGGCGCCCCGGCGCGTGCCGACGCCGGACCGCGCGTGGTCCGCAGCCGCACCGCCTGGGCTCTCGCCTGCTACTTCGGCCTCCAGGCCACCGGCGCGTACATCACCATGGGCTGGCTCCCGCAGATCTTCCGCGACGCCGGGGTCTCCGCCTCCACCGCCGGCGTGCTCCTCGCCGTCACCATGGTCATGGGCGTCCCGCTGGCCTTCGTCATCCCCAACCTGGCCGGCCGGATGCGAAACCAGGGGGCCATCGCCGTCACCCTCGGCGTCTTCGGCCTCACCGGCTACCTCGGGCTGTACCTCGCCCCCGCCGCCGGAGCCTGGGCCTGGGCGCTGCTGCTCGGCGTCTCGAACTGCGCGTTCCCGCTCGTCATCACCCTGATCGGACTGCGCGCCAAGTCCCCGGCCGGGGTGGTCAGGCTCTCCGCCTTCGCCCAGAGCACCGGCTACCTGATCTCCCTGCCCGGGCCGCTCGTCGTGGGCACCCTCTACCAGCACAGCGGCGGCTGGGACCTGCCGCTCGCCCTGATGGCGGGGCTGCTCGTCCCGCAGATCGCCCTCGGTGTGCTCGCGGGCCGGGACCGCACGATCGAGGACGAATGCGGCATGCGAGACTGACCCGCATGTCCCCCGTACTCGAACCGAACCCGCAGGGCGGCCGCCGGAAGCTCGGCCTCGTCCTCGGCGCCATCCTCGCCATCACCGTGGTCATCTCCGTCATCGCCACGGTCGCCTCCCCCTGAGGGGGTAGGGAAAACCCCCCGACCCCTAGGGGGTCAGGCTCAGGGTGAAGTGGGGTGTGCCCCGGATGGGAACCGCCGCCGCGAATCCATAGATTCGAAGGCAGCGAGCCAGTCCGGACCACACACCCCACGGAGGCGGCCATGCCGGTCCCCACGCCCACCCGGCCCCTCCCGGGCGCCCGGCCCTTCGTAGACGTCCGGCCCCTCCCGGCCGCCGCCTGCAGGCGGACCGCCGTCGGTCCGGGCACCCGGCTGCACTGGTGGGCGCTGGCCCTGCCCGCCCTCGCCTTCGGCTTCCTGCTGCTGCTCCTCGCCGGCTCCGGCGAGGCCCACGCGGCCACCGGCGAGGTCTCGGGGCTCGTGCAGGTCGCGGAGCAGCTGCTGCGCGCCGTCGGATGACCTCCCGAGCCCCCTCACCACCGGGGACGAGCCCCCTCAACACCCTGCGCCCCGCCACCCGTTTCGTGCGAAGCTGGGAGCCATGAGCGCCGACACACCCCGCAGGATCGCCCTCCTCCGGCACGCCAAGGCCGACTGGCCCGATGTGTCCGACCACGAACGACCGCTGGCGGAACGGGGCCGCAAGGACGCCCCGGCCGTCGGACTGAAGCTCGCCGAGACCGGCATCGCCTTCGACCTGGCCCTCTGCTCCACCGCCGCCCGCACCCGGGAGACCTGGAAGCTCGCCGTCCAGGAGATGCCGCACCGCCCGAGGACCCACTACGAGGAGCGGCTCTACGAAGCCTCGCCGGGCGAGCTCGTCGCACTGCTCAACGAGACCCCCGACGAGGTCGCGGACCTGCTCGTCATCGGCCACAACCCCGGCATGCACGCCCTCACCGACCTGCTCACGGGCCGTGCCGAGGGAGACGCCCTGGTGCGCATGACCCGTACGGGATTCCCCACGGCGGCCCTCGCGGTCATCTCGTTCAGCGGCAGCTGGAAGTCCCTGGAGCACGGGGTGGGCACACTGCTCGACTACTGGACGCCGAAGGGGCATTGAGCCCGTAGGCACTCAGGCCCGTATGCCCGTATGCCCGTATGCCCGAAGGCCCGCAGCCGGTACGCCGGCCCCGGACGCGGAAGGGCCCCGGCGGCCGGTGCGGCTGCCGGGGCCCTCTGCCCGGGCCGGGGGTGTTCCCCGGGCGGGGGCCTCAGGCCAGGTCGGCGGCCTCGACCTCCTCGCGGGTGATCCCCAGCAGGTACAGCACCGCGTCCAGGAAGGGCACGTTCACCGCCGTGTGCGCGGCCTCGCGGACCACCGGCTTGGCGTTGAAGGCCACGCCCAGCCCGGCCGCGTTCAGCATGTCCAGGTCATTGGCCCCGTCGCCGATGGCCACCGTCTGCGCCAGCGGCACCCCCGCCTCGGCGGCGAAGCGGCGCAGCAGCCGGGCCTTGCCCGCGCGGTCCACGATCTCGCCGGTGACCCGGCCGGTCAGCTTCCCGTCGACGATCTCCAGGGTGTTGGCCGAGGCGAAGTCCAGGCCCAGCCGCTCCCGCAGATCGTCCGTCACCTGGGTGAAGCCGCCCGAGACCACGCCCACCTGGTAGCCGAGCCGCTTGAGCGTACGGATCAGGGTGCGCGCACCCGGCGTCAGCTGCACCTCGGCGCGGACCTTGTCCACCACGGAGGCGTCCAGCCCGGCCAGCAGCGCCACCCGGGCGTGCAGCGACTGCTCGAAGTCCAGCTCACCGCGCATGGCCCGCTCGGTGACCTCGGCCACCTCGGCCTCGCAGCCGGCGTGGGCGGCGAACAGCTCGATGACCTCGTCCTGGATGAGGGTGGAGTCCACGTCCATGACGACCAGCCGCTGGGCGCGGCGGTGCAGACCGGCCGAGACCACGGCCACGTCCACGCCGATGTGCGAGGCCGAGGTGGCCAGCGCGGTGCGCAGGGGCTCGGTCTCCACACCGGAGACGGCGAACTCCACGGCCGTCACCGGGTACTTGGCCAGCCGGAAGATACGGTCGATGTTGCCGCCCGTGCCGGTGATCTTCGCGGCGATCGCGGCGGTGGACTCGGCGGTCAGCGGGTGCCCCAGCACGGTGACGTGGGAGCGGCCGATGCCGCGCGGCCGGTTGTCGCCGGTGCCGGAGAGGATCTCGGCCTGCAGCTTGAGCGACTCGGCCCAGCTGTGGACGGTGGCCCGCAGATCGCCCTCGGTACCGCCGACGGGCTGGGTGACGAGGGCGCACAGGACGATGCGGCCGCGGGTGACGACCTGCTCGATGTCGACCACGTCGACGGAGTAGGCGGCGAGGGTGTCGAACAGCCCGGCGGTGATCCCGGGACGGTCCTTGCCGAAGATCTTGACGAGGAGGGTGGGGACGTCGGAGGTCTGCGATGCGCTCATGGTCCCCTCACCGTATCTTCCCGCTTCCCCGCGCAGGACCCCCGTCCCACTCCCTGAACGTCCGCGCCGCCCGTTCCGGAGTGGGGGACGCCGGGGGAGGGGCGTGCGGTTCCGGGGGGTGCGCCGGGGGCGAGAAGTCCCGTATGGCGGGGTGCGGGGGAGTTTGGCAGGCGGGCGCGGCGGCCCCGCGATGGCCCGGATTCCCCATACGGCTGTGGGCCTGAAATAGTTCCCCCGGATGTTCGCCATCCCTAGACTCCCTGACGTCATGGGGGAATCTCGGGGGACTTAAGTGGGGCTGGAGTGCCGGAACTCGTACTGGAATTGAACGGAAGGACCTGGACGCTCGATCCGTCCAGGTCGTACTCGCTGGGGCGCGATCCCCAGGGGGACGTGGTGATCGACGATGCCCGGGTGTCGTGGCGGCACGCCACCATCGCCTGGAACGGCCAGGGTTGGGGCATCGAGGACCACGGCAGCACCAACGGCACCTATGTGCACGGAGCCAGGGTCCAGCAGACGGCTCTGGTGCCCGGTACGCCGGTCCACCTGGGCAACGCCACCGACGGCCCGCGGCTGGATTTCAGCGCCACCGCGCCCCAGCCGGCCGCGGCCCCGCACGCGCAGCAGGCCCAGCACGCGCCGCAGCCGCAGCACGGCCACCAGGCCGCGCCCCCGGCGTACGCCCCGCCGCAGGCCCCGGCCTACCAGGTCCCGCAGCAGCCTCAGCAGCAGGCCCAGCCCGCCTGGAACCAGCAGCAGCCGCCGCAGCACCAGCAGCCGCAGCAGCCGCAGGCGAACCTCCCGCACCAGCAGGCCCGCCCGGCGGCGGCCCAGGGCTCCGCGCCCGGCCACAACGACCGCAGCCCGACGACGTTCCACCACCTCGCGCTGGGCCACGTCATGCGGATCGGCCGCGCCCTGGAGAACGAGCTGGTGGTCTCCGACCTCCAGGTCTCCCGCCACCACGCCGAGTTCCACTCGATGCCCGGCGGCCGCTTCGAGATCCGCGACCTCGGCAGCCACAACGGCACCTACGTCAACGGCCAGGCCCTGCCGAAGTCCGGCACCCAGCTCCTCGGCCCGAACGACATCGTCGGCGTCGGCCACTCCACCTTCCGCATCGTCGGCGACCGTCTCGAGGAGTTCGTCGACACCGGTGAGGTCTCCTTCTCGGCCCGCCACCTCACGGTCACCGTCGACGGCGGCAAGCAGATCCTCAAGGACGTCACCTTCGGCGTCCCGGAGAAGTCGCTGATCGGCGTCATCGGCCCCTCCGGCTCCGGAAAGTCCACGCTGCTCAAGGCGCTGACCGGCTACCGGCCCGCCGACCAGGGCGACGTCCTCTACGACAACCGCAACCTGTACAAGCAGTTCGCGGAGCTCCGCCAGCGCATCGGCCTGGTCCCGCAGGACGACATCCTGCACAAGGAGCTGAAGGTCAGCACCGCCCTCAAGTACGCGGCCAAGCTCCGCTTCCCCGGCGACACCGCCGAGTCCGAGCGCGCGGCCCGTATCGACGAGGTGCTGCGCGAGCTCAAGCTCGACATCCACAAGGACAAGAAGATCACCGCGCTCTCCGGTGGTCAGCGCAAGCGCGTGTCCGTGGCCCTGGAGCTGCTGACCAAGCCCTCGCTGATCTTCCTGGACGAGCCCACCTCCGGCCTCGACCCGGGCATGGACCGCGATGTCATGCAGCTGCTGCGCGGCCTCGCCGACGACGGCCGCACCGTACTCGTCGTCACGCACTCGGTGGCCGAGCTGTCGCTCTGCGACAAGCTGCTGGTCATGGCCCCCGGCGGCTCCGTGGCCTACTTCGGCCCGCCGGACGACGCGCTGAACTTCTTCGGCTACAGCACGTGGGCGGACGTCTTCTCGTCCTTCGAGAACTACCGCGACTACGACTGGGCCGGCCGCTGGAAGGGCTCGCAGCACTACCAGCTGTACGCCGCCGAGCTCGACGCGGTCGCCCCGCAGCCGGTGGTCATGCCCTCCGCCCAGCAGATGCGCCCGACCAAGCCGCAGGGCTGGGGCTCGCAGCTGTGGACGCTGATCCGCCGCTACGTCTCGGTGATCGCCTCCGACAAGGGCTTCATGGGCCTGATGCTCATCCTGCCCGCCGTCCTGGGCGTGGTCTCCACGGTCATCCCCGCGACCTTCGGCCTGGCGCCCCCGACCCCGCCGTCGCGCTTCAACGGCGACGCCGGCACGATCATGCTGATCCTCGCCGTCGGCATGTGCTTCTCCGGCGCGGCCAACTCCGTCCGTGAGCTGATCAAGGAACGGGTCATCTACGAGCGGGAACGCGCCACCGGCCTGTCCCGGTCGGCGTACCTGATGTCGAAGGTGATCGTCCTCGGCTTCATCACGGCCATCCAGGGCGTGATCATCTGCGCGATCGGCTTCGCCCCGCGCGAGCTGCCCGCCGAGGGCCTGCTGATGCCGCCGGCCGTCGAGCTGTGCGTGTCGGTGATCGCGCTCGGCTTCACCTCGATGATGTTCGGCCTGGTGATCTCCTCGCTGGTGAAGACCGCCGAGAAGACGATGCCGCTGCTGGTCATGTTCGCGATCGTCCAGGTCGTCTTCACCGGCATCCTCTTCCAGGTCTACGACTCCCCGGGCCTGGAGCAGTTCGCCTGGCTGATGCCGTCCCGCTGGGCCGTCGCCGCCGCGGGCAGCACGCTGAACCTCGGCAAGCTCATGCCGCCGTGGGACCACGACAACCCGACCAACACCGACCCGCTCTGGGACGCCACGGTCGGCCAGTGGAGCCTGAACCTGATCATCCTGCTGCTGCTCGGCATCGCCTGCGGCTTCCTGGTGCAGCGCCTGCTGCGCCGCCACGAGCCCGAGGTCATGCGCGCGGGCAACTAGCACCCCCGCGGGCCCGCCCCCGCGCCACGCGAAACGCCTCAGGGCGGCACCCGGGATTCCGGGTGCCGCCCTGAGGCGCATGAGCACAGGGGGGCGAGAGGTACGCCGCCGTCGCGGGCCTAGTAGGCGCTGTTGACGTTGTCCATGGAGCCGTAGCGGTCGGCCGCGTAGTTGCAGGCGGCGACGATGTTGGCGACCGGGTCGTACTGGTCGAACTTGGTGCCCTTGACGTGGTACGTCTTGAAGGTCGGGTAGATGACCTGGAGAAGGCCCTTGCTGGGGATGCCGTTGCGGGCGTTGATGTCCCAGTTGTTGATGGCCATCGGGTTGCCGCTGGACTCCCGCATGACGTTGCGGTGGATACCGGCGTAGCTGCCCGGAATGCCCTCGCGCTTCATGATGGAGAGGGCTTCCTTGATCCAGCCGTCCAGGTTGTTCGCGAACACCGGGGTGCGCGCGGCGGAGCGGCTGGCGGCGGCCTTGGTCTCGCGGGCCTTCTTCGCGGCGGCCGCGGCCTTCGCCTTGGCGTCCGCGTCGGCCTTGGCCTTCGCGGCCACGGCGGCGGCCTTCGCCTTGGCGGCGGCGGCCTTGGCGTTGGCCTCGGCGATGACCTGCTGGCTGGAGAGGTGGCCGTACAGAGCCTTCGTCTGCGTGCCGTTCACGGCCTGGGCCCAGGCGACGGGGGCGGCGGAGATGGTGGTCTCCGTCTCCGAGGCGTCGGCGGGGACGAGGGAGAAGGCGACGGCGGCGGCGCTGAGCGTCGCGACACCGGCGATGGACAGCTTGTGTGCCTTCGTCAGACGACTGTGACCGGGAGTGCGGGAAGCAGACATGGCGGGGCAACCTCTTCGAATAGCGGGAGCCGCGGGGAGGCGCCGTACGGATCCGGGATCCGCGGCGCCTGGCGACGGGAGCAATTCTTAGCGGCGGCAAAATCCTGTGGCAAAGGTGTGACGTACGATCCCGCTTAGTGGATCAGGGGCGCGCGCCGGGACCGGAATTCCGGCCCCGGCGCTAGGCCCGCCAGCGCTGACAGCGCCTTTATGCGTCCACTAGGGAGCTTCGTAAGTGATGTGGGTCCTATGCCGGGGCTCACATCGGGCACGTAACGGTTTCACCATGAGTTGCTTGAGCAATTCATTCCGTGACGGCTCTCCTCCCTGAGGAGGAGATGGACGTCGCCGAACTCGTGCCAGAGGCAGCCCTCGGCCAGAGCGCGCGCATACCCCAGGCGTACGGCGGCACGCCCCGCCACCGCCTCCAGCATCAGAAGGTGCGACGCCTCGGGCTCGTGCAGCCCCGTCAGCAGCCCGTCCACCACCCGCACCCCCCGCTCCGGGGTCACCACCAGATCCGTCCACCCGGCGGCGGGGCGCACCCGCCCCCGCCCGTCCGCCGCCGACTCCAGGGCCCGTACCGCCGTGGTCCCCACCGCGAGCACCCGCCCGCCGGCCGCCCGGGCGGCGTTCACCAGCGCCGCCGTGGCCGCCGGCACCGCGTACCGCTCCGGGTACGGCGGCTCGTGCGCCTCCTGCGAGGCCACCCCGGTGTGCAGGGTCAGCGGAGCGATCCGCACCCCGCGGTCCACCAGCCGCGCCACCAGCTCCGCCGTGAAGGGCCGGCCCGCGCTGGGCATCTCCGCCGAGCCCGAGCCGTCGGCCGCCGGGACCGCGAAGACCGTCTGGTACGCCGACAGCGGCTGGTCCCGCTCGGTGTACGCGTACCGGATCGGCCGCCCGTGCTCCCGCAGCAGCGCGGGGACCTCGTGCGCGGGGGAGGGGCGGGCCCACCACAGCCGGTCCGCGCCCGCCACGAGGGGCCGGTCCAGCACCAGGCGCCGCCCGCCCGGCAGCTCCACCACCGCCCCGGCGGGGCCCCCGGGGTGCGGGCGGGTGGTGCCCCGGGCGGCCGGAGTGCGCAGTTCCACCGCCCAGCGGCCGTCGTCCCCCCGGGTGGAGAAGTGCACCACCACCTCCTCGCCGCCCAGCCGGGCGTCCACGGCGGCGGCCAGGGTGGCCGAGGTGTTCACCACCAGCACGTCCCCGGCCCGCAGCTGCTCCGGCAGCTCCCGGAAGGCGTGCAGCGAGACCCGCTCGGCCCCGTGGGACACCAGCAGCCGCACCGCGTCCCGGCCGAGGCCGGGGCCCCGCTGCTCGGCGGGGATACGGGCCAGTAGTTCGCGTGGAATGTCCCTTATATGCGGTCCTGCTTCCGGAAGGGTCCCGGTTCCGGGCCGGGCGCCCCCGCTCACCGGCCCGCCCCGCGGTCCGTCCCGGCCCCCGCCCCCGGTGTCCCCGCCGCCGCCTTCTCCGCCGCCAGCGACTCCGCCGTCCACCGCCCGCCCGGCAGATCCCGGTCCAGCAGCCGCAGCAGCAGCGGAGCCACCTCCTCCGGCGTCGGCAGGCCCGCCAGCTCCTCGTCCGGCTCCGCCGCCGCCATCATCCGCGTCCGCATCGACCCCGGATCCGCCCACCACACCCGCAGCCCCGGCTCCTCCACCGCCAGCACCGCCGACACCAGATCCCCGGCCGCCTTGGTCGCCCCGTAGGCCCCCCACGTCCCGTACGCCACCACCGCCGCGTCCGAGCTGATGTTCAGCACCGCCCCCGCCCGCGCGGCCCTCAGCAGCGGCAGCCCCTCCTGCACCAGCCCCAGCGCGCCCACCACATTCACCTCGAACGCCTCCCGCAGCCCGGCCAGCGGCTGTACCGCCAGCGGCACCAGCGGCTCCGCCCCCAGCACCCCCGCGTTGTTCACCAGCAGGTCCAGCCCGCCCAGCTCCCGCGCCGCCGCCACCAGCGAGGCCCGGTACGCCCCCGAGGACACGTCCCCGGCCACCGCCACCACCCGCGGCCCGCCCCCGCCCGGCCCCCGCAGCCCGGCCGCCGCCTCCTCCAGCGCCCCCGCGCCCCGCGCACCCAGCACCAGATCCCAGCCGCGCGCCGCCAGCCCCTCCGCCAGCGCCCGGCCCAGCCCCCGGGAAGCCCCCGTCACGATCGCCACCGCCATGACCGCACCCTCGTCCTTCGTATGGATCAGCAGATGCCCCCAACCTAGGAAGGCCCCACCCGCCCCCGCCTCGGCCGGCGGCCCCACCCCGGGCGGACCTTGGACCTACGACCGGAGCCCGATCCCGCAGGTCACGGCCGCGGGTACGGTGAGCCCATGACCGGTAGCCCCCCGCAGGGCGGACCCCACAGCGGCCTCGCCGCGGTGAGCACCGCCCTGCTCGCCATGAGCCGCCGCCTGGAGGTCCGCGACGTCCTGCGCACGATCGTCGCCTCGGCCCGCGAGCTCCTGGACGCCGAGTACGCGGCCCTGGGCGTCCCGGACGACCACGGCGGCTTCGCCCAGTTCGTCGTCGACGGCGTCAGCGCCGAGCAGTGGCGCAGCATCGGCCCGCTGCCCCGCCAGCACGGCATCCTCGCCGCGATGCTCCACGAGGGCGGCCCCGAGCGCCTGGCCGACGTACGAAAGGACCCCCGCTTCGAGGGCTGGCCCGAGGCGCACCCCGAGATGTCCGACTTCCTCGGCATGCCCGTGCGCGACGGCGAGGAGACCCTGGGCGCCCTCTTCCTGGCGAACAAGCGCCCCGGCCCGGACGGCGGCCGGGGCTTCACCGACGAGGACCAGCGGCTGCTCTCCCTCCTCGCCCAGCACGCCGCGATCGCCCTCACCAACGCCCGCCTCTACGAACGCAGCCGCGAGCTGACCATCGCCGAGGAGCGCTCCCGCCTCGCGCACGAGCTGCACGACGCCGTCAGCCAGAAGCTGTTCTCCCTGCGCCTCACCGCCCAGGCGGCGGCCGCCCTCGTCGACCGCGACCCGGCCCGCGCCAAGGACGAGCTCCACCAGGTGGCCGTCCTCGCGGCGGAGGCGGCCGACGAGCTGCGGGCCGCCGTCACCGAGCTGCGCCCGGCCGCCCTGGACGACGACGGCCTCGTCGCGACCCTGCGCACCCATGTCCAGGTCCTCGACCGCGCGCACACGGCCCGGGTCACCTTCGCGAGCGAGGGCGTGCGGGCGCTGCCCGCGGCCCAGGAGGAAGCGGTGCTCCGCGTCGCCCAGGAGGCCCTGCACAACGCCCTGCGCCACTCGGAGGGCGACCGGGTCGAGGTCACCCTGGCCCGGACCTCCGCCGGCGGGGCGGTCCTCACCGTCGTGGACTCCGGCAAGGGCTTCGACCCCCGGACCGTGCGCCGCGCGGGCCGCCACCTGGGCCTGGTGTCCATGCGGGACCGGGCCGGCGGCGTCGGCGGCCGGCTCGCCGTGCACTCGGCGCCCGGCCGGGGCACCACGATCGAGATGGAGGTTCCCGGTGGCTGACGGCACCGGCCGGAGCGGCGGCCGTATCCGCGTCCTGCTCGTCGACGACCACCAGGTCGTCCGCCGCGGGCTGCGGACCTTCCTGGAGGTCCAGGAGGACATCGAGGTGGTCGGGGAGGCGTCCGACGGGGAGGAGGGCATCGCCCGCGCCGAGGAGCTGCGGCCCGATGTGATCCTGATGGACGTCAAGATGCCGGGCACCGACGGCATCGAGGCACTGCGGCGGCTGCGCGCGCTGGCGAACCCCGCCCGGGTGCTCGTCGTCACCAGCTTCACGGAGCAGCGGACGGCTGTGCCCGCGCTGCGGGCCGGGGCGGCAGGATACGTCTACAAGGACATCGACCCCGAGGCCCTGGCCGGGGCCGTCCGCTCGGTGCACGCCGGCCACGTCCTGCTCCAGCCCGAGGTGGCGGGGGCGCTGCTCGCGCCGGAGGAGCAGGGCCCCGCGGCGGGCCGGTCCGGCTCGCTGACCGAGCGCGAGCGGGAGGTCCTGGGCCTCATCGCGGACGGGCGCTCCAACCGCGAGATCGCGCGGGCCCTGGTGCTGTCGGAGAAGACGGTCAAGACGCACGTCTCGAACATCCTGATGAAACTGGACCTCTCCGACCGGACGCAGGCCGCGTTGTGGGCGGTCAGGCACGGAATGGCGGAGTGAAACGGCCGAATCGGACCGTCTTCTTCCGGTCGGAGATTCATACCGTCGGGTGTATGTAGCCCACATGGCGTATCCCTGGCGGCGGGGGACCGTTCTCCATGGCGTGCCGCGACGGCTGGTCGCGGCCGATGCACTGGAGGACGAAGAGTGAAGAACGTCAAGAAGGCCGCAGCCATCACCATGATCGCGGGCGGCCTCCTCGCCGCCGGCGCGGGTGTCTCCTCGGCGCACGGCGGTGCGTCGGCGGAGGGCGCGGCCCTGAACTCGCCCGGCGTGGCCTCAGGGAACCTGCTCCAGGTCCCGGTGAGCGTCCCGGTGAACCTCGCGGGCAACGCGGTCACGGTGATCGGCCTCCTGAACCCGGCCTTCGGCAACACCGCCACCAACGCCTGACCAACTCCTCGGGCCCCGCTTCCCCCCTCCCCAGGAAGCGGGGCCACCCCGCCGCGCCCAATCCAGCCCCGCCGGCGTTTGAGGCGCGGGGTGTGGGGCGGAGCCCCGCAAGCCCCGGCGCCGGCCGGTCCGGCCTAGTACCGCTCCACGGCCGAGTTGTACGCGGCCACGAGCGCCCGCCGAGCCACCCGCTCCACGGGCCGAAGCGCCTCCGCCCGCGCCGCCATCTCCGAGGCGGCCACCGCCCCGCCGTGCCCGCTCTCGTACGCCAGCGACACCATCAGGTCCACCCGCTGCGCCAGCGCCAGCACCCGCACCGCCCGCGGCGGATACCCCGGCGCCAGCGCCTCCCGCCCGGCCCCCGCCTCGGCCCGCGCCCGGTACGCCGACAGCGCCGCCTCCGCCATCGGCCCGGAGCCCGCCACGTCCAGCCGGGTCAGCACCACCGTCGCTTCGCGCAGCGCCTCCGCCAGCTCCCGCTCCGCCTCGCCCAGCGAGGGCACGTCCGCGGGCGGTGCCTCCCGTACCGGCAGGCAGTGCCAGGTCACCGACACATGCACATCCCCCGCCGGCCCCGCCTCCGCCACCTCCGGGACGAGACCCAGCGCCGCCCCCACCGCGATCACCGCCTCCTCGGACTCCAGCGCCCGCGCGTTGAACTCCGGCGGCCCGCTGAGCCCCAGCGGATGCCCCGGCACCGGCAGCGCCACCCGCAGCCCGCTCACCCCCAGCGCCCGCAGCCGCCCGAGCGCCAGCGTCAGCCCCACCGGGCCCGCCTCGCCCGGCAGCCCCGCCACCCGGTGCACGGCGTCCTCGCCCACGATCGACATCGCGGCCTCGTCGGGCGAGACCAGACCGGCCAGCAGCGCGTTCCCCCAGGCGGCCAGCCGCCCTGAACGTGGTTCGAAAAGCATCCCCCCACTCTACGGATCACCGCCCGCATCGGGCCCCGGCCCCGGAGCCCTCCCCGAGTGGCGTAGGTTTTCCCCTGGGGCTGCGTCTACCGGCGCACAGAGAACCGTGACTGCAAGGGGTGACAACACGCTCATGAGCGATGTTCTGGAGCTGGTGGACGTATCCGTGGTCCGCGAGGGCCGGGCTCTCGTGGACCAGGTCTCCTGGTCGGTGAAGGAGGGGGAGCGCTGGGTGATCCTCGGCCCCAACGGCGCCGGCAAGACCACCCTGCTCAACCTCGCCTCCAGCTACCTCTTCCCCACCAAGGGCGCCGCCACCATCCTCGGCAGCACCCTCGGCAAGGTCGACGTCTTCGAGCTGCGCCCGCGCATCGGCATGGCCGGCATCGCCATGGCCGACAAGCTGCCCAAGCGGCAGACCGTCCTGCAGACCGTCCTCACCGCCGCCTACGGCATGACGGCCACCTGGCAGGAGGAGTACGAGGACATCGACGAGCAGCGCGCCCGCGCCTTCCTCGACCGCCTCGGCATGACCGAGTACCTCGACCGGAAGTTCGGCACGCTCTCCGAGGGCGAGCGCAAGCGCACCCTGATCGCCCGCGCCCTGATGACCGACCCCGAGCTGCTGCTCCTCGACGAGCCCGCCGCCGGACTGGACCTCGGTGGCCGCGAGGACCTCGTACGCCGCCTCGGCCGGCTCGCGCGCGACCCGCTCGCCCCCTCCATGATCATGGTCACCCACCATGTCGAGGAGATCGCCCCCGGCTTCACGCACGTGCTGATGATCCGCCAGGGCAAGGTCGTCACCGCCGGCCCGATCGACCTCGAACTGACCTCCCGCAACCTCTCCCTCTGCTTCGGCCTGCCACTGGTCGTCGAGCGCAACAGCCACGACCGCTGGACGGCCCAGGGCCTGCCGCTGCGCTAGAAGCCCGCACGGCGGACGGCGTACGACCCACGGCGCACGGCGCACGGCGTACGGCGGCCGGATCCCGAACACCGGCCCCGCGCACGGCACATCGCGCCACCGCACCCTGTCCCGACCGCGCCCGGCCGACCTACCATGACCGTGTGGACATCGACGCGTGGGTGTGGTGGCTCATCGGCGCGGTCGGACTGGGCATCCCCCTGGTCCTGACCGCCATGCCGGAATTCGGCATGTTCGCCGTCGGAGCGGTGGCGGCCGCCGTCACCGCCGCCCTCGGCGGGGGAGTGGTGGCCCAGGTCCTGGTCTTCGTGGCCGTCTCGGTGGCGCTCATCGCCGTCGTCCGGCCCATCGCCAACCGGCACCGCGACCAGAGACCCCAACACCGCAGCGGCATCGACGCGTTGAAGGGCCGCAGCGCCGTCGTCCTCGAACGCGTCGACGCCGCCGGCGGCCGTATCAAGCTCGCCGGTGAGATCTGGTCCGCCCGCAGCCTCGACGCGGACACCGTTTTCGAACCCGGACGGTCCGTCGACGTGGTGGAGATCGACGGGGCGACCGCCGTCGTGATGTGACAAGCAGCCTGCTCGCGGCCCCCAGGTCTGCGAGACTCCGATCAACGGGGCAGCACAGACAGCCGGAAGGGCACGGGGAAGCATGCAACCGATCATCATCGTCCTGATCATTCTGGTGGTTCTGGTCTTCATCGCACTGGTCAAGACGATCCAGGTGATCCCGCAGGCCAGCGCCGCCATCGTCGAGCGGTTCGGCCGCTACACCCGCACCCTCAACGCGGGCCTCAACATCGTCGTCCCGTTCATCGACTCGATCCGCAACCGGATCGACCTGCGCGAACAGGTCGTCCCGTTCCCGCCGCAGCCCGTCATCACCCAGGACAACCTGGTCGTCAACATCGACACCGTCATCTACTACCAGGTGACCGACGCACGGGCCGCGACCTACGAGGTCGCCAGCTACATCCAGGCCATCGAACAGCTCACCGTCACCACCCTGCGCAACATCATCGGCGGCATGGACCTGGAGCGCACCCTCACCTCCCGCGAGGAGATCAACGCCGCCCTGCGCGGGGTCCTCGACGAGGCCACCGGCAAATGGGGCATCCGCGTCAACCGCGTCGAGCTCAAGGCCATCGAACCGCCCACCTCCATCCAGGACTCGATGGAGAAGCAGATGCGCGCCGACCGCGACAAGCGCGCCGCGATCCTCCAGGCCGAGGGTGTCCGGCAGTCGGAGATCCTGCGCGCCGAGGGTGAGAAGCAGTCCTCCATCCTGCGCGCCGAGGGTGAGGCCAAGGCCGCCGCGCTCAAGGCCGAGGGCGAGGCCCAGGCCATCCGTACGGTCTTCGAGTCCATCCACGCCGGCGACGCCGACCAGAAGCTCCTCGCCTACCAGTACCTCCAGATGCTTCCGAAGATCGCCGAGGGCGACGCCAACAAGCTCTGGATCGTGCCCAGCGAGATCGGCGACGCCCTCAAGGGCCTCTCCGGGGCCATGGGCAACTTCGGCCCCCTCGGCGGCGGTTCCGGCTTCAACCCGCAGAACACCGGCAAGGACGGCGGCGGCATCCCGGCCGCCCGCGACAAGGAGCGCGCGGACCGCCGCGAACAGCCCCCGATCGACTGACCGCCGTCCCCTCCTGCATGATCGGTGAGGCCCCTCGACCTTCATGGCGGGGAGGCGACCCACTCATGCAAAGGGGATGGCACCGTCCATGTCCATCTGGGAATCCCTCGCGGTCCTCGCCGCCGGTGTCGGAGCCGGCACCATCAACACGATCGTCGGCTCCGGCACCCTGATCACCTTCCCGGTCCTGCTGGCCACCGGCCTGCCACCGGTCACCGCCAACGTCTCCAACACCCTCGGCCTCGTGCCCGGTTCCATCAGCGGAGCCATCGGCTACCGCAAGGAACTGCGCGGCCAGCGCTCCCGGATCCTGCGCCTCGGCTCGGTGTCCCTCGTCGGCGGACTCGCGGGCGCGGCCCTGCTCCTCGCCCTGCCCTCCGACGCCTTCGACACGATCGTGCCGGTCCTCATCGGCCTCGCCCTGGTCCTCGTCGTGCTCCAGCCCCGGCTCGCCGCCGCGCTGCGCCGGCGCCAGGAAGCCGCCGGAGGCGATACGAGCCACCCCGACGGCGGCCCCGCCCTGCTCGGCGGCATGCTCTTCTCCAGCGCCTACGGAGGCTACTTCGGGGCGGCGCAAGGCGTGCTCTACCTCGCGCTCATGGGGCTGCTGCTCCGCGAGGACATGCAGCGGATCAACGCCGTCAAGAACGTCATCGCCGCCCTCGTCAACGGCATCGCCGCCGTCTTCTTCCTCTTCGTCGCCGAGTTCGACTGGACGGCCGTGGTCCTCATCGCCGTCGGCTCCACCCTCGGCGGCCAGATCGGCGCCAAGGTCGGCCGACGGCTGTCCCCGGCCGTCCTGCGCGGGGTCATCGTGACCGTCGGCCTCCTCGCCATCGCCCAACTTCTGCTCCGCTGAGCGACGTAGAAAGACGTAGCGGATCTACGTCACCGACGTCGCCCGGCGCAGGTGCCTAGGAGGCGGACCGCTCCAGCCACTCCGGCAGGGCCTCCCGCCCCGCCACCCCCAGCGCCAGCAGCATCGCGTCCGCCGGGGACGGCACGAACGGCTTCCGGAGGAGCGGCATCCCCGCCTCCTCCGGAGTCCGGGCCGCCTTGCGGTGGTTGTCCTCCGCGCAGGACGCCACCGTGTTCAGCCAGGTGTCCCCACCGCCCTGGGCCCGGGGCAGCACGTGGTCCACCGTCGTCGCGCGCTTCCCGCAGTACGCGCATCTGTGCTGGTCCCGGACCAGCACCCCCCTCCGCGACCACGGGGCGTGTCTTCGGAAGGGCACCCGTACGTACCGGCACAGCCGGATCACCCGGGGCATCGGAAGCTCCATGGTGGCGGCGCGCACACGCAGATCGGGATGCGACTGTTCGACCACGGCCTTGTCCTGGAGGACCAGGACCACGGCCCGGTTCAGCGTCACCGTCGACAGCGGCTCGAAGCTCGCGTTCAGTACCAGCGTGTCCCGCATCTCGCCCACCTCCCGTGTGCAGGCCCGCGACCACCCTGGCGGCAGGGCCCGCGACCACTCTCGCCGCGCGCGCCACGCGGGACAACGCAATAAAAATGCCCGGTCCTGGCCTTCTTTAGACCAGGACCGGGCAAACGCCGGGCAAACGATCAGCGTGCGGCGGGCGCCTCGTACTCGGCGACGAGCTGCGCCCGGCCCAGCGCGTGGAACCGGAGATGGAAGCCGACCACCGCGGGCGAGGAGTCCTCGTCCGGGCCCAGCTCCTCCCGGTCCACCGCGTACACGGTGAACACGTAGCGGTGGCGCTCCCCGCGCGGCGGGGCCGCACCGCCGAAGTCCCGCGTGCCGTAGTCGTTGCGTACGTGCACGGCCCCCTCCGGCAGCCCCGGGAAGTCCCCGCTGCCCGCGCCCGCCGGCAACTCCGTCACCGACACGGGCAGATCGAAGAGCACCCAGTGCCAGAACCCGCTGCCCGTCGGAGCGTCCGGGTCGAAGCAGGTCACCGCGAAGCTCTTCGTCCCCTCGGGGAAGCCCTCCCAGCGCAGGTGCGGCGAGACGTTCTTGCCCGTGAGGACCTGGGCCGCGTGCAGATCCGCCCCGTGGGTGACGTCCTCGCTCGTCACCGTGAAGGACGCGACCTCGGGGTGGAAGGCGTGCGGAAGAGGCGCCCTGTTCTGCTCTGACACTGCTGAACCTCCGGAAGGGGGGAAGACATCGGACCGGCGCGCCCGCCCCGCGGACGGACGCGCTCCCGAGCCTAGAACCAGTTGCGCTGCGAACCGACTCCGGCGATCCACTGGTTGAGGTACGCCGCCCAGTCGGTGCTCTGGTAGGTCTGCAGGCCGACCTGGAAGCAGCGGTAGGTGTCGCTGCCCTCGCTGAACAGCCCCGGCTTCTTGTCCATCTCCAGGACGACGTCCATCTCCCGGCCGTCCGAGACGAAGGTCAGCTCGACCTGGTTCAGCCCGCGGTACTGCGACGGCGGCAGGAACTCGATCTCCTGGTAGAAGGGCAGCGTCTGGCGCGTCCCCCGGATGTGGCCCCGCTCCATGTCCGCGCTGCGGAAGGTGAAGCCGAGCTGCCGGAAGGCGTCCAGGATGGCCTGCTGGGCCGGCACCGGGTGCACGTTGATCGCGTCGAGGTCACCGGCGTCCACCGCCCGCGCGATCTCCAGCTCCGTGCTGACCCCGATGTTCATCCCGCGCAGGTGCTGGCCCCCGAAGTGGGTGATCGGCGTCTCCCACGGGATCTCCAGGGCGAACGGCACCACGTGCAGCGCGCCGGCCTGCACCTGGAACGCACCGCCGAGGCGCTGCTTGGTGAAGACGATGTCCTGCTTGTACTCCTGGTCACCGCCCTCGACCTCGACCTTGGCCTGGAGCCCGACGGACAGCCCCTCGATCTGCTGCTCCACCGATCCGCCCTGGATCCGGACCTCGCCCTGGACGATGCCGCCCGGGACGACGTTCGGCTCGGTGATGATCGTGTCCACCGAGGCACCACCGGCACCCAGGCTCGCGAACAGCTTCTTGAAGCCCATGCTCAAACTCCCCTTGAACGATCTGGCGACTACGCCGCGACTACCCGTATCAACGCGGAACCATCGGTCCCGGTTGCAGGCGGGCGCGGTCCACTACGCTCGACCGGATGAGCGCGCGCCCTGACCGTACGCCCCTGCCCAGGTCCTTCTTCGACCGCCCGGTCCTCACCGTGGCCCCGGACCTCCTGGGCCGCACCCTCGTCCGCCGTGCCCCGGACGGCCTCATGGAGCTGCGGATCACGGAGGTGGAGGCGTACGAGGGCGAGTCCGATCCGGGCTCGCACGCCTACCGCGGCCGCACCGCCCGCAACGCCTCCATGTTCGGGCCGCCCGGACACGCGTACGTCTACTTCATCTACGGCATGTGGTTCAGCCTCAACCTGGTGTGCGGCCCGCCGGGGCACGCCGGCGGGGTGCTGGTGCGGGCGGGGGAGATCACGGTGGGCGCCGACCTGGCCGCCAAACGTCGGGTTACGGCCAGACACCCGCGAGAACTGGCCAAGGGCCCGGCCCGCCTGGCCACGGCCCTGGACGTGGACCGCTCGTTGGACGGCACCGACCTCTGCGCGGGACCGGAGGCGCCCCTGTCCGTCCTGACGGGCACCCCCACCGCCTCCGACCTGGTGAGCAGCGGCCCGCGCACGGGGGTGGGCGGAGCCGGCGCGGACCACCCGTACCGCTTCTGGCTCACGGACGACCCGACGGTGAGCCCGTACCGCGCCCACGCCCCGCGCCGCCGCTCGACTTGACGCGACCGGCCCGGACGCCTAACGTAGTTCGAGCCGCTTTTACGGGCACTGCCATCGGCAGACCCCGGGAGCGGTCACTCCACACCTACGACATTCCCCTGGCGGGGGCTTATTCGGCATGTCCGAATTCCCGAGCCGGTGACCCGATTATGAGTCGCAAGGGAAAACCGCTAACGTGTGGAGCGCCGAAAGGCAAAGACCGCCAACGGTCACCGAATTCAAATCCCAGCCGGAAACGGCGGCGGAAATGATCTGGTAGAGTTGGAAACGCAAGAACAAAGCAACACAGCAGAACGAAAGCCCGGAGGAAAACCCGCGAGGGTGAGTACGAAGGAAGCGTCCGTTCCTTGAGAACTCA
>NZ_JBEYVX010000083.1:0-26408 GCF_040644195.1 Streptomyces sp. NPDC047014
ACGGTCGTTCCGTCGTGTGCTCTCCCGATCGCCCGCCCGCCCCGCCGCCCGCGAGGGCGCCGGCCCCGCCGTACACGCCCGTACCGCCGCCCGCCTCACCGCCCTCCCCCCGGCCGACGACCCGACGCACGCACGCCTCCTGGCCACCCCCGCCCAGGTCCGCGAGCTGAGCGACTGGGGCCCGGCCGGCGAGGACGAACTCGCCGCCGTCCACCGCGCCCGCACCGCCCTCCGCCTCCCCGACCCGGCCCGCACGCCCCCCGTGGAACTGCCCGAGCACGGCATCCGCTGGTGACGGCCAACGGGAACGACACCCGCCGCCCGTCACCGCCGTGACGGCGAAATCCGGCGTCCGCGGCCCGCGGTCCCGCAGCATGGGGCCATGAGCGACAGCGCGATCACCTACACCCTCTACATCCAGGCCGATCCCGCGAGGGTCTGGCAGGCCCTCACCGACCCGGCCTTCACCCGCCGGTACTGGGGCCTGAGCTTCGAGACCGACTGGGCCGTCGGGTCGGGGATGGACTGGGTGGAGCGCGGGGCCCGGACCAGCGACCCGGCGCAGGTGGTCCTCGGCTGCGTCCCGGACCGCCTGCTCTCCTACACCTGGCACACCTTCACCCCGGAGTGGGCGGCGGCGGTGGGCATCGAGGAGGAGGTACGGGCGGAGCTGGCGCGTGCGCCGCGTACGAAGGTGACGTACGAGATCCAGCCGGTCGGCGACACCCTCGCCCGCCTCACCATCCGCCACGAGGGCTTCGAGCCGGGCGGCACCATGATCGGGATGTGCGGGCAGGCATGGCCGCTGCTGGCGTCCAGCCTCAAGACCCTGCTGGAGACGGGCGCCCCACTGCCGGAGCCGGAGGACACGCCGCCGAGCTAAGGCCGCTCGCGACTCGCGAACGCCCCCTCCGCGCACGGGAGTTGCTGTAACACAACCCCATGCTCCGCAGCGCGGACCGAGGGTTCTGGGGCAGTTCTGACCGGCTCCGCCAGCGTGTCGGTCAGACGACGCCGCGCGGTCGCGCTGCGGCACGCGCCCGGGGGTGGGGGACGGTCACGGCCCCCGATCACCGGCGCCGTACGGCGATCGTGTGCAATGGGGCCATGGCGAGAGGCAAGAAGAAGCGTTCCGGCACCGTCGTCGGCATGCCGACGACGGTCCTGGTCATCCCGACGGCTGACGGCTGGGCCACGTCGATCGTCGGAGCCGGCTGCGGCCGCCCGGACCCGACCGTCGTCGACGCCGATCAGGCCAAGGCGCGGGCCGCCGCCCTCGCGACGAACCTCGCGCGCGACGTGCACGGCGTGACGGTGGAGATCGACTGGGAGCCTCCGCAGGACGGCACCTGGACCGGCCACGTCCGTGAGGCCGCAGCCCGGTGAACCTTCCCGCGACCCCCGCCCCCGACAACGGCACGCCCCCGGAACACTGGCGCTACGCCCGTTACCTGGAAGCCCTGGCCCAGGCGTCCCACAGCGCCGCCGAGGCCGAGCTGGTGGCGAGCGTGCTGCGCGATCCGGACCGGGTGATGGCGGAGGCGGCGGTGGTCACCCACCTGGACCGCCGCGCGGCGCGGCTCCTCACGGACGAGGGCTTTCCGGCGTGGGCCGAGGCCATGGCCACCGAGATCGCGGGCCGGCCCTTCCCGGAGCGCAGGCTGTACGAATGGGCCCTGCTCAAGGCGATCACCCAGGGCGAGCCGTGGTCCACGGCCGCACTCACGGGCGCGACGGACTGGTGCCAACGCACCGCCGCCGAAACCCTGACCTCGTACGAGGCCCTGACCCTCCTCGCCACCACGGCCCGCACCCGCCGCGTCCGCCACACAGCCACCCTCCGCCTACGCGGCCACACCCCGACCTGACGCCCGCCCCCTGGCCCGCCCGCACTCCAGCCACCACCTGCCCCAGCCACGCCATGCGTGTCGAGCACCCGCCGTCGGGCCGCCCGGGGGAGAACACAGCCGCCGACGAGCCGTCCCGGCTCCGCGACCCCGCCGTCCACGACGCCCCCACCCCCGAAGCAGCACCCGGCATCCACCCCCGGCCACCCCCACCCGCCCCCACTAGGGTGACCTCGTGAGCAGCAGCCCGTACCTCCCCCGCATCCACGCCTTCATGGCCGCCTTCGCGCGTCGCCAAGCCGCCCGGGTCGTCGAGCTGCCCGGTGGCTTCGCCGCGTACGACGACGCCTATCGGCACTCGCGCGCCAACAACCACGTCGTCATCCAAGAGGCCGTAGACCCCGAAGCCGTCCCCCGCATCGCCGAGGACGCCCTCCGGCCGCTCTCCCATCGCCTGGTGTCCGTACTCGACGACGCCACCGCGCAGGCGTGCAAGGGTCCGCTGACGCGCGCCGGCTACACGCACTCCGCGTACCTGCTCATGCTCCACACCGGCCCCGTCCCCGCGGCGGCCGCCGGAACCGCCGCCGAGGTGGACCTCGACGCCCTGCGCGCCCCGCTGACGCGCCGCTGGCGGGGCATCCTGCCCGGCGTCGACGACGAGGTGGTCCGCCACCTCGTCGACCGGCGTGCCGCCCGCCCCCGCGGAGCGGACGTCGTACGGTTCCTCGGCTCCCGCGCCGAGGACGGCGAGGTCGCCTCCTGGGCCGACCTCTACCTCGACCCCGCGAGCGGCCTGGCCCAGATCGAGGACCTGATGACCTCGGAGGCCCACTTCCGGCGCGGCCACGCCGACGCCGTCCTGGCCACCGCCCTGCGCACGGCGGCCGACCACGGCTGCGGTACGCGCTTCCTCACCGCCGACGCGACGGACTGGCCGCGTCACTGGTACGAACGGCGCGGCTTCACCGTCATCGGCCACACGCACGCTTTCGAACGCGACTAGGGGACCAGCGGACCATAGGCAGTACAGGGAAGGGCCGCACGGCCCGCCCCCCCCGCCTCACGCCCCCCGCCTCACGCCCCCCTGCGCACCCGCGCCGCCCGCCGTGCCTCCGCCTGCTGACGCGCCTCCAGCGTCTTGCGGGACTCCTTGCCGCGCCCCGGGCGCCCCGGCCGCGTGCCCATGCCGCGGAAGCCCAGCTCCGTACCCGACGGCCTGCCCTGCGCGTCCGTCGGCGCGGCGCCCGCCAGCGGTACGCCGGGGGCCGCCTTCGCGCCCGTGATCCGGCTCAGCGCGGTCTCGCCCGACCGCACCTGCGTGATCGTCGGGCGGATCCGGGCCTCGGCCATCAGCCGGACGATGTCCCGCCGCTGGTTCGGCGTGACCAGCGTGACGACCTTGCCCGACTCGCCCGCGCGCGCCGTGCGCCCGCCCCGGTGCAGGTAGTCCTTGTGGTCAGCCGGCGGATCGACGTTGACCACGAGGTCGAGGTCGTCGATGTGAATGCCGCGCGCCGCCACGTTCGTCGCGACCAGGACCTTCAGCTCACCGCTCTTGAACTGCGCCAGCGTCCGCGTGCGCTGGTGCTGGGCCTTGCCGCTGTGCAGCCCCTCGGCCCGCACCCCCATGGCACGCAGGTGCTTCACGAACTGGTCGACCCCGTGCTTGGTGTCGAGGAACATCAGCACCCGCTTGTCCCGCGCCGCGATCTCCGTCGCCGCCGAGACCTTGTCGGCCGCGTGGATGTGCAGTACGTGGTGGTCCATCGTCGTGACGGCGCCCGCCTGCGGGTCGACCGAGTGCGCGACGGGGTCCTTGAGGTAGCCGCGTACGAGCTGGTCGACATTGCGGTCCAGCGTCGCCGAGAACAGCATCCGCTGCCCCGCGTGGTGCACCTGGTCCAGGATCTCCGTGACCTGCGGCATGAAGCCCATGTCGCACATCTGGTCCGCCTCGTCGAGCACGGTGATCCGCACCCGCTCCAGATGCACGTCCCGCCGCCCGACAAGATCGCTGAGCCGCCCCGGTGTCGCCACGACGACCTCGGCACCCTCCCGCAGAGCGCTCACCTGCCGCCCGATGGACAGCCCGCCGACCACCGTGGCCATGCGCAGCCGCAGCGCCTCCGCGTACGGCTCCAGCGCCTCCGTCACCTGCTGCGCCAGCTCGCGCGTCGGTACGAGGACCAGCGCGATCGGCCGCTTCGGATCGGCGGTCCGCCCCGCCGTACGGGCGAGCAGCGCCAGGCCGAAGGCGAGGGTCTTGCCGGAGCCGGTGCGGCCGCGGCCGAGCACGTCCCGCCCGGCGAGGGCGTTCGGGAGGGTCGCGGCCTGGATCGGGAAGGGCACCGTCACGGACCGGGAGGCCAGGGTCTCCGCCAGCTCCAGGGGCAGGTCGAGCTCCGCGAACGACTCCACCGGCGGCAGCGCCGGCGCCTTCGGCCTGGGCATCGCGAACTCACCCTGCGGCCCGGTGCTCCGGGGGGCCTTGGCCTGGGCCTTGGACCCGGGCCTGGCGGCTCCCTTCACACCGAAGCGGCCATGGGCTGACGGGTTCCTCATGCAGGACCTTTCGAGGCGGGGGTGAAGCAGATGGTCAACCGCCCATGGTACCAGCGGGCCCTGGCCCGACCGCGAGTCCGGCGGAGGGCCGGCCGGGAGCGCGGCGGGGCGCGTTGCCCCGCCCTCCGCCCCTACCCCTGCTCGCCGTCCAGTTCGCCGGAGCGGACCTGGGCGCAGTGGGCCCGTACCTCGGCGGCGGCGCGCTCGAACCAGTCCGCGATCACGGCGACCTCGTCCGGGGTGTAGTCCGCGAACAGGGCCCCGAGCCGGTCGTAGAAGGGCTGGTAGACCGCGAAGATCCGGACCGCGGCGGCCTGCTCCGCGACCACCCGTACGCGGCGCCGGTCGGCGGGATCGGGCTGTCGGCGCGCGTACCCGGCGCGTTCGAGGCGGTTGAGCACGCCGGTGACGGCGCCGGTCGTGAGGTCCACCAGCTCGGCGAGATCGCCCGCGCCGAGCGGGTTCTCACCGGCGCCCAGGATGTGCCCGAGGCAGGTCAGGTCCGTGACGTTGAGGCCGAGCCGCTGCGCCACCTCCTGCTGGCCGACGATGCCCAGGGCCACGAACTGGTCCATGCGCGAAAGCGCCTCCTCGGCGGTCGCCGCGGGGCGGAACTTGCCGTGCACCACTGACTCCTTAGTATCTAAGTTACTTAGCAACTGAGATACTTACCTCGCTAAATAAGCATCTCGATCTTTCCCGAGCCTACTGCGGCCCCGTCCGACCAGGGAGAACCAGAACCATGAGCGCGCACGGTCACGTCGACCTCGGCCACACGGTGGCCGGCTGGACCGGCACCACCCTCGCCCTCCTGGGCTTCGCCGGCGCGGGGGCCTCCGTATGCGCGGCCTGGCTGCCCGGCATCGGGATCGGCCTGGGCGTGGTCGCGCTGGCCGGCCTCGTCACCTGGCTGCTCCACCTCGTCGGCTGGGGCAAGCCGAGCGGACCGCGTCCCGAGCCCGCCTGGGACTGGCGCGTCCGCGACACCGTCGCCCGCACCGGGCACGCGGACTGCCTGGGCTGCCGCATGCGCGGCGGCCGCCGCGCCGCGACCTCCCGGTCGGCGGTGGTCGCCACCCCGCCCCCCTCCGCCGCACCCCTGCCCGCAGCCGAAACCGGCGCCTGAGCAGGCACGGAGCGGGCGCGGAGGGAATGCGGAGCCGCTGCGGAGTGGCGACTTTCCCTCTTTACGTCGACAAGGCGGCCACAAGTTCGAAGGCGCGGCGCGCCCCGGTTGGCGGCGTTCGGCGTGTGCTGTGCGGAAGCGTTGGGCAGGATCGAGACGGCCGCGCGTGCGGCCCGCAGTGGAACGTTGAGAAGGAACAGCCAGATGGCAACAGGCATCGTGAAGTGGTTCAACTCGGAGAAGGGGTTCGGCTTCATCCAGCAGGACGACGGCGGCCCGGACGTGTTCGTGCACTTCTCCGCGATCCAGGGCAACGGCTTCAAGTCGCTGGACGAGAACGCCCGCGTCGAGTACCAGGTCACCCAGGGCCCGAAGGGCCCCCAGGCCGAGCAGGTGTTCACCGTCGGCTAGTCCCCCTCACGTATCACTCCCGTGAACAGAAGCCCCGCAGGCCCCCGGCCTGCGGGGCTTCCGCGTACCGCTGCTCACGGCCCGTTCCCGACGGACCGGTGCAGCGCGAGGAGCATCGGCCAGAGCTGATCCGCCAGAGCGTCCGGAGCCGCCGCGATCTCCCCGTGCAGCCAGTCCGCGAACACCCCGGTGAACGCGGCGGCCACCGCCGACGCCACGAGCTCCGGATGCGGGGCGCCCAGCGCCTCGCGCTCGGCGCGGGCCCGCGCGCGCAGCTCCCTGTGCAGGCGGTCCCCGAGCGGGCCGCCGCCGCCCGGGAGCAGCAGCGTCCGGTACAGCGGCCCGCGGGCGGCGGCGTCGGCCAGGAATCCGGCCAGTGCAGCGGGCGGCCGAGCCGGCGGGAGTGCGGCGGGGCCGGTCTGCCAGGCGTGCAGGGCGTCGACCGCGGCGTGAACCACATCGGCGCAGGCGTCCACGGCGAGCGCGGTGAGGTCCTCGTAGTGCAGGTAGAAGGTGGCCCGGCCGACCCCGGCCCGCCGCACCACCGCCGACACGCTGACCTCGGCCAGCGCCCGCCCCGCACACTCGTCCAGCAGCCCCTCGCGCAGCCTCTCCTTGGTCCGCGCCGTACGGGGATCCTCCGCCCGCCCCGCCGACGCACTCATCCGGCGATCACCGCCGCACCGAGCGCGAGGACACCGGGCAGCGCCTGCGCGAAGAGGATCCGCCGATTGGCGGTAACGGCCCCGAACACCCCGGCGACGACGACACAGGCAAGGAAGAACACCTGGGTGGCGAGCGAGTCGATGACCAGCCCCCACACCAGCCCGGCAGCGAGGAACCCGTTGTAGAGCCCTTGATTGGCGGCAAGCGGCGCGGTGAGCCGGGCGGTATCGGCATCAAACCCGGACAGCGCCCGCCCGGGCGGCCGCTGCCAGAGGAACATCTCCAGAACCAGAAAGTACGCGTGCAGGAGGGCAACGAGACCGATCAGTATCTGCGCGACGACGTGCATGGCGGTGTCCTTCTCTCGGGGCTGGAGGCATGCGTGATTCGACAACCTGACTTCCTGGACAACTGTACAGGAAGTCTGCTCCGAGTCACCGCCCAAGCCTGCGAGACATGAGGTGAGGGCCCTTCGCATGGACGGCTCGTGCACAACCGCCTCAACCTCAAGGGCGAACTCCTGCCGCCTCTCGCGAAGTCCATCAACTCGCTTGAGATATGACCCCTCGGCGAGCACATACTTCCGACTCCGGCCGAACCGTTTTCCCTGGCCCCGAAGTCAGGGCAGACCGAGGCCGGTGTGGACAAGACAGAGCGAGGGACGGAGAGGTGGACATGGTGGGTACGCCCTCATGACCGCGTTCCCCATAGAGGTGGGCCCATGACCGGGGAACGTCCTGCGTACTACGAACTCGGCTACGGCGAGGACTTCGGCCTGACGGCCCTGACCGAACGCCTGAGCCGTCCTGGCTCCGCCACCGGCCCGACCGCCGTGCTCGGTTTCGCGGAGGAGCTGGCCGACCGGTCGGAGGGCGAGGAGGCCGTCGAGCTGGGGGAGGATGCCCGCCGCCTGCTGGCGTCCGGGCTTCCGGAGGGAGTCCTGCGTACGGTGTGGCTGGCCTCCACCGGCAACGCCTTCGACCCGGCCGGCCACGGCATGACCTGCCGTGGCTGGCTGGAACGGATCTCGGAGGTGTCCACGGCACGGCTCCGGCAGAACAAAGGGTCCTGGACGCCGCCGCCGGTGCGACCGGTACGGGACGCGCGGCTGTGCCAGGCGGTCGTGGCGGAACTCCGCGCCACGGCCCCGGCCCTGACGGACGCTTCTGCGCTGCCGGAGCTCGTCGACTGCCTGGAGCACGTGGTGACCGGCGCCGACGCCGATCTCGGCATGCGCCTGCTGCTCCGCGCGCTCAAGGCGTACTCCGTGCCGGTCCCGTACGGCCAGTACCTCCGCCTGATCGGCCTCGGCTGGCAGTTCGGCTTCCCGCCGGGCGCCGTGCACGACGGCCTCACGATCACGTGGCCGCCGGTCAGCGTCGCCTCACGGCAGGGCATCGACGGGGACTTCGGGTTCTCCCAGCTCACCCGCCAGTTCACGGCGGGCTGGCACTACCGCACACCCCGCCAGGCGATCGAGGCCGCGGTGAAGGCCGACGGCTACGAGCGCCCTCCGGGCTCGGAGGCGGCGATCCTCCTGGAGGACACCCGTCGGCTGCTCGACTCCGGCCTGTCCGATGACGCGATCACCGTCCTGTGGCTGGCGGCAACAGGCCGCGGCTACAACATCGACCAGTTCGGCGTCGGGGGCCGGGAGTGGCTGGAGCAGGTCACCGAAGTGTGCGAGGCACGCCTCACCGAGGTCGCACCCGCCTACGTCCCGGCCGCCCCGCGCTCGGCCGCCGGCGCCCACGACGAGGTCCTGCAGGAGATCCGGGACATGTTCCCTCCCGCCGCGGGCGTGGTGGTCAGCCCCGGCTTCCATCCCATGGAAGGCACCACGGTCATGCAAGCCGTCGAACAGGTCGCCGCAGAGGTCGACCCCGACCTCGGATTCCGCTTGCTGCTGC
Source organism: Streptomyces sp. NPDC047014 (assembly GCF_040644195.1). Taxonomy (NCBI): domain Bacteria; kingdom Bacillati; phylum Actinomycetota; class Actinomycetes; order Kitasatosporales; family Streptomycetaceae; genus Streptomyces; species Streptomyces sp. NPDC047014. Next base: position 8,526 of record NZ_JBEYVX010000083.1, read on the forward strand.
GCGTAGTGGAGGCCCTCCGACTACCGCTCACGGAAGACCAGTACACCCGCTACGAGGCCCTCGCCGGCCGTTTCCATTACGGCGAGGACCACCTCCTCTTCTCCGTCGACCACCTGGTGCGGCGCACCTGACCCACCGGCCCAAACCGGTCGAACAACACACCAGAGCGCCCCTTCCTCGGGAGGGGCGCTCTGCGCCACCACCTCCTTCACCGGCCGCGCCGTTCGGCGTGCCGGGGAGGGAGGAGACATAGTTATTGGCGGCTGTGCAAGGGCGGAGCGAAGGCCGGATCGCCCCGGGCCTCGTCGGCGCGATGCGGGCGGCAGTCAGCACCTGCTGCGCGCCGGTGGGCCGGGCCAGAGATGGGGTCCGCACTCGACCACGGTCGTGGTCCGTCATTGATTTGACTGAACCCCGCCTCACCCCGCCTCGCGATGACCGGAACGATCTGCAAGGGGGTGGGTAACGCGGTCACGCGCCCTCTCCGGCGCTTCCGTCGGGCTGGTGCGGTCACGCCCAGGGCGGGCGGGCCAGTGGCGGGTGGTTCAGAGGTGGGTTTTCAGGAATGCCCTCAGTTCCTCGTGGGTCAGGGGGCCGGGCTGGGTGGCGATGGCCTCGCCGTCGCGGAGGAGTACGGCCGTCGGTGCGGCGGTCACGCCGTAGCGGCGGGTGGTGGCCGGGCAGCGGGTCATGTCCGTGCGTACGGCGGTGAGGCGGGGGCCGAATTCCTCGGCGAGGTCGGCCACGACCGCGTCCATCGCGCGGCACGCCTCCAGGGCCTTCGGCCAGCTGCCACAGAAGTAGGCCAGGACCGGCCCCGTCGTCATCGACAGGACGAAGTCGAACTCGCCGTCTTCCAAGGGCCGGTGCACCCGCTGCGCCATGCGTCTCGCTCCTCGTTCCCGCGCCCCTCGTACGAGAGGCCGCACCCCATCATGGGCCCCGGACCGGGCCTCGGTGGACGGCGGGGCCGTTGTCAGTGCCGACTGTGATGCTGGTCGGTATGGACGACAGGATGCTGCGGCGTCGCGTGTACGGCGCCGACCACGAGGACCCCGACCCCGGCCCCCGCCCCGGCCGCGCCTACGGCGAACTGGTCGGCGGCCCGCTCGACGGGCTGCTCCTGGACATCACGGACTGGAGCCCGCCGCAGCTGGCCGAAGAGGCCCGCCTCCCTACGGAGATAGGCCGCTACGGCGCGGGTGGTCGTACCTGCTACCGCCGCCGCCCGGAGGCCCCGCATCACTGGGACTGGACCGGTGACAGTCGCTGACCGACGGCGGGGGAGCCTGAGCCTCGGGTCTGATCCCGGCTGCTGGGACGCATTCCGGGATCCGGGGTGAAACCTGCCTTGGCGCGCGGCGGCTCATTGGGCCTCCCCCGGGGCCACTGGCGGGGAGGCGGGTCCCGGGACAACCCGGGCCTGGGGAGGTCACCCGCGCCGTTGGCGATACCCCGGGGCTTCGAGAGACGGCTTGGGCCCTGGGAGATCGAGAGGGCATCCAGGCGTCGGGACGCGCCCTGGGCCGGGGAGGAAGCCCCAGCCCCGGCGCAGCTGGGGTCCTCGGGACGTTTCCCGGGTCTTCGGGAGGGGCTTGACGCCCCGGCACGTAGGCCGGGCCTCGGGAACGAAGCGGCGCCAAGACGCCCCCGGGCCCTGGGAGGAGCGTAGGCGGAGCCTGGGCTCCCGGAGGAAGCCGGGCCTCGGCGTGCCCTCGGGCGCAGTGAAGAGGGCTGAGCCGTGGGACGGCCCCCCGGCCTCACGGGTTGGGTGGAATTTGGGTCTCGGGAGGGCCGCAGGGCGCACCACGGGCTGCGGGGGAATCGGACCCCGGGACGGAATCCGTGTCCTGGGAGGGGCTCGGGGCTCGCCCGCCCCGTCCTCGGGGTAGTCGGGCCCCGGGCTCAACCCGCGCCGGGGGAAAACCCTGGCCCAGTGGGCCCGCACCCAGAGGCTCCGGCCTCAGCGGCCCCCGGCCTCGCGGCTCACCTTGTGGGCCCACAGGACGAGGGGGGCCTGGAGGGGCAGGCGGGCGATTGCCGCCGCGCGGAAGGCCGGGGAACGGCGGTGGGCGTCGGCGGCCATCTTCACGTTCGCCGGGAACACGCCGACGAAGAACGCCGCCGTCGCAAGGGCGGCCGCCTTTCGCGTGCGCGGGTGGGCGACCCCGGCGGCGAGGGCGAGCTCGGCCACCCCGCTGGCGTACGTCCACCCGCGCGGGCTGCCCGGCAGCGAACGCGGCACGACCGCGTCGAACTGTCGGGGCACGACGGCGTGGGCCACCGCCGCGCCGGCCAGCAGGCCGGCCAGCAGCAGGGGCGAGGAGATGCGGGACATGGGGATTCCTCTCGACGGACGACCGGTGGGGCCTGGGCTCGCGTGATCCTACTCGTCAGTAGGGGTGGGTGGGGGAGTTCCCGGGCTCCGGAAAATGCCTGCCGTGCCCGGCTACCCGTCGCGTCGGACCTCACCCGGAAGAATTCTCCGAAGAAATTTTCCGGCGTGTGTCGATCCGGGCGCCTCCCGTTCGACGCAAGGGTGAGAGGCGGGAAGGAACCCGTCCACCGACACCGAGGAGTCACCATGCCGCGCTTCCTGACGATGATCCGGATCAACGAGCAGGACCTGCCCCCGAACGAGTTCCCGCCGGAGTTCGAGCAGCGGATGGGCGCCCTCCTGGAGGAGATCACCAACGCCGGGGTCATGCTCGACACCGCCGGGCTGCTGCCGACCTCCGAGGCGACGCGCCTCAGCTGGTCCGGCGGGAAGATCAGCTACACCGACGGTCCCTTCACCGAGACGAAGGAGGTCGTCGGCGGCTACTCCCTCTCCCAGTGCAAGGACAAGGCCGAGGCCATCGAGTGGACCCGACGCTTCCTGGAGATCCACCCGGCGGAGTGGAACGTCAGCGCCGAGGTGCGCGAGATCCAGGAGATGTGACCCACCGGGCGCCGGCCCCCGCCAGGGGCCGGACCCCCGGTCCCGGTCGCCGGATGCGGAATCCGGATGCCCGACGCGGGAGGCGGGGGCCTGGGCCCGGCGGGGGCTGGCGGGTGCCGGGCCCGACTCCGGATGCCCCCCGGGGGGTGCCGGGGCGCCCGAATGCGGGACGCCCGCCCCCGGGCGCGGGACACTCCGGGTGCCGGACTCCGGCCTCCCGACACCCGGCTACCGAGTGCCGGGTGCCGACGTCCCGCACCCGGGCCCCAGCCGCGGGACGCCGACCCCGGCTGCGGATGCGGGACGCCGGGTGCCGGGCCCGATTCCGGATGCCCGCCCCCCGGGGTGCCGGGGCGCCCGAACGCGGGACGCCCGCCCCCGGGCGCCGGACGCGGGATACGCCGGGTGCCGGAACCGGACTCCGTCCGCCCGACCCCGGCTGCCGAGTGCCGAGTGCCGAGTGCCTCTGGCCGACGTCCCGCACCCGAGCCCCAGACGCGGGAGGCCGGGACCGGCTGCGGATGCGGGCTCGGCCCCACGCGCCGGGGCCCCGGATTGCGAGTCGGGCACCGAACGCCCGACCTCGAACGCCCGGTCCCGGTCTCTGGCGCCGGATGCGGGAAGCCGTACGCCCGACGCGGGCCCGGCCGCCGGGCCTTGGATCCGGGATGCGGGGTGCCGGCCCGGACACCGGATGCCCGACCCCGGGTGCCGGATGCGGGATGCTCGACGCGGTACACCCGGCCCCGGGTGACGGATGCGGGACACCCGCCCCCTGACACCGGCTGCTGATACGGGCTCTGCCCAACGTGCCGGGCCCGGATTTCGCGCCGGCGCCGGATGCCCGGACGCCGGATGCGGGGAGCCGTCCGTCCGACGCTGGATGCTTGTCCGTGCGCCGTGCGCCGTGCGCCGTGCGCCGTGCGCCGGATGCGGGATGCCAGGGACCGGGCCCGACCCCCAACGCCCGACTCCGGGTGCCTGCACCTGGGCGCCGTATGCGGGACGCCCGCCCCCGAGCGCCGTATGCGGGCTCGGCCCTACGCGCCGGGTCCCGGATGCTGGGCCGGGCCCCGGGTTCTGGGTCGGGCGCCGGATGCCCGGCCTCGGATGCCCGGTCCCGGATGCGGGAAGTGGGACGCCCAACGCGGGATGCGGGCCCGGCCGCCGGGTGCCAGTCCGGGCGTCGGATGCCCGACCCCGGGCACCGGAGGCGAGATGCCCGATGCCGTACACCCGGCCCCGGGTGCCGAATGCGGGTTACATGCCCCCGGACGCAGGCTGCGGATGCGGGCTTGGCCCGACGCGCTGGTACCGGATTCCGGGTCGGTGCCGAACGCCCTACCTCGGATGCCCGGTCCCGGTCACCGGGTGCGGGAGGCGGACGCCCGACGCGGGCCCGGCCGCCGGGGCCTGGATGCGGGATGCCGCCTGCCTGGCCCGACTCCGGATGCCCGATCCCGACTGACGGATGCGGGGTGCCCGACGCCGTACACCCGGCCCCGGGTGACGGATGCGGGACACCCACCCCCAGACACCGGCTGCGGATACGGGCTCTGCCCCACGTGCCGGGCCCCGGATTCCCGGCCGGGTGCCGGATACCCGACCTTGGACGTCCGGTTCCGGCTCCCGGCACCCGGATGCGGGACGCTGGGTGCCTGGCCCGACTTCGGACGTCCGGCCCGGATGCCCGGTCCCGTACGCCGGACACGGGATGGGGGCTCGGGCCCAGCGCCTTGCCCCCGACGCCCGCCCCCCGGACGCCCCCGCCCCGTTTGCCCCGTCCCCTCGGGACTGCTCTCATGGGTGGCCGTGACGGGAGTGAGTACGGCCCAGGCGGTCGAAGCGGTGTTTCGGATTGAGGCGGCGCGGATCATCGCCGCCGTCACCCGCGTCGTGCGCGACGTCGGCATCGCCGAGGAGATCGCGCAGGACGCACTGGTCGCCGCTCTGGAGCAGTGGCCCGCCTCCGGGATCCCCGACCGGCCGGGCGCCTGGCTCACCGCCACCGCCAAGCACCGCGCGATCGACCTCGTACGCCGCAAGGAGACGTACGCGCGCAAGCTCGCCGAGGTCGGGCGGACGCTGGAGGACGTGCCGCCGCCCCCCGAACCGGCCGACCCGGAGGACATCGACGACGACCTCCTCCGCCTCATCTTCACCGCCTGCCACCCCGTCCTCGCCACCGAGGCCCGCATCGCGCTCACCCTGCGCCTCATGGGCGGACTGACCACCCAGGAGATCGCCCGCGCCTTCCTCGTCTCCGAGCCGGCGGTGGCCCAGCGCATCGTGCGCGCGAAGCGGGCGCTGGCCAAGGCGGCCGTGCCCTTCGAGGTCCCGTACGGGGCCGACCGCGAGGCCCGGCTGTCGTCCGTCCTCGAAGTGATCTACCTGATCTTCAACGAGGGCTACTCCGCCACCTCCGGCGACGACCTGGTACGCCCCGCCCTGTGCGAGGACGCCCTGCGGCTGGCCCGCGTACTGGCCGGGCTGATGCCCAAGGAGCCCGAGGTGCACGGGCTCGCCGCGCTCCTGGAGTTCCAGGCGTCCCGCATCGCCACCCGCACCGGCCCCGACGGCGAGCCGGTGCTGCTCGCCGACCAGAACCGGGCCCGGTGGAACCGCCTGCTCATCGCCCGCGGCGCCCGGGCCATGGGCCGCGCGGGCAGCGGCCCGTACTCCGTCCAGGCCGCGATCGCCGGCTGCCACGCGGCCGCCGTCCGCTACGAGGACACGGACTGGACCCGGATCGCGGCCCTCTACGGCAGGCTCGTCCAGCTGACCCCGTCCCCGGTGGTGGAGCTCAACCGGGCGGTGGCGGTGTCCATGGCCGAGGGGCCGGCCGCGGCCCTGCCGCTGGTGGACGCCCTGGCGGCGGAACCGGCCCTGAGCGCCTACCACCTGCTGCCGAGCGTCCGCGGCGACCTGCTGGAACGCCTCGGGCGGACCGACGAGGCCCGCGCCGAGTTCGAACGCGCGGCCGCACTCACCCGCAACGCACAGGAGCGCGCCCTCCTCCTGGGGAGGGCGGCCGCCCTCTGAGGGAGCCTCGGCCCGGCTCCCGCAGCGACCGGCGAAGCGCCACCGGTCGGCGTCAGCGCCGGCGCGCGGCCCCGGCCACGTCCAGCGGGCTCCCCACCGGCCGGCGCGGCGCGGTCAGCGCGACCGGGCGGCGGAAACCGCCGGAGCGGGTCACCTCCTGGACCGTCAGCCGCAGCGCCTCCTGGAAGGCCCCCATGCTGTGGCGGGCCGCCGGGGTGTCGACGTAGATGGAGTTCATGTGCAGGCCGTCCGCGTCCCGCTGGAACCACGAACAGGCCCCGTTGGCCCGCGCCGACCACACGTGGGTGGTGGGCCGCCAGTCGTCGTGCCGCTCGGCGCCGGGGCATTTGCGCATGTCGATGTACGAGAAGAAGTTCACCGGGTACGGCCAGGCACCCGCGGCGAACTCCACCGGCGCCAGCAGCGACCAGGCCCGTACGAACGGCACCTCCAGGTGGGCCATCATCTCGCTGAAACCGGCCCGGACCGAGGCCATCACCTGGCCGAAGTCCCGGCCGGGCGAGGCGTCGAACTCGATGGGCAGCGTATTGACGAACCACCCCACCGAATGCGCCCACGCGTCCCGGCCGCGTTCGCTGACGGGCATCAGCCCCCGGTACACACCCGGCCCGCCCGCCTCCCGCAGGCAGACGGCGACCGAGGCGAGCACCCCCATGAAGGCCCGGCCCCCCGCCGCCACGCACGTCTTCTCGAACACCTCGGCCTCGGCGGCGTCGAGCAGCGTGGACGCCTCGTTGACGATGGGGTACATCCGGCCCGGCTCCACGCCGAGATCCAGCGGCAGCCGGGGGAAGAACTCCCCGTCCGGGCCCATGAACGACTTCCAGTAGTCCAGGCGCGGGTCGGCCTCGTCGATGGCGAGGTAGTCGCGGCGCTGCTGCTCGGCGAAGTCGAGGTAGCTGGGCGCGGGCGGCAGTTCGGCCGCCGCGCCGGCGTCACCGGTGCCGCACAGGCTCTCGTACGCGGTCTGCACCTCGCGCACGACGATCGGCATCGACATGCCGTCGCAGACGATGTGGTCGAAGGCGAGGTAGACCGTCGCGGACTCCTCGCGGACGACGGCGCCCATGACGAACAGCGGCCAGGACAGGGTGTCGATGCACCGCTTGAACCGCTCGGACAGGAAGCCCACCAGCCGCTCGGAGGTCGCGAACTCGCCCACCGGCTCCGCCTCCAGCGTCAGCCCGGCCGGGTCGAAGGGCTCGCAGGCCACCTCACCGGCGAGCCGGCTGAACGCGCAGCGCAGCACCTCGTGGCGCCGTACGAAGCTGAGCAACGCCTGGGCGAGAGCGTGCTGGTCGAGCGGTCCGCTCACCTCGAAGGTGACCGCGATCCACGACGCGACCGGGTCGTCCGCGCCCCGGCTCACCTCCGCCACGGTGAAGTGCTTGTCCTGGTTGAAGGACGCCTTCCGCCCCGCCGGATCACCCTCACCCCCGCCCTCCGCCGCCGCGTACCCGAGCCGCCACTCGACCACCCGGCCGGGTGCCATCTGGTGCATCTCCAGAGGAAACTGCCGCATTCCGTCATCCCTTCATCCCCCCGACCAACCCCCAGGCCCTAACGACCCCCGGGGCGGGGAGGTGACGGAGGGAGGGGTGCGGGGCGTTTCGGGGTGGGGGAAGCCGGTCTACCGGTGGGAGGCTTTGGGCTGCTCAGCGGCGGTGTGCGCAGAGGCGTCGGCAGCCGTGCCGACGTCCGTACCGGTCCCGGTGGCCCTGGCCGCCTCCGTCAAGGCGGTGGCCATGGCTTCGGCGTGGGGGGTGCGGCGGTGGGGGAGGACGAGGCCGATGTGGCGGGCGGGGCGTGGGGGGTTGGTGGGGATGATGGACAGGTGGGGGGTGGGGGCCAGGGCGACCTCGGGGACGAGGGAGACGCCTACGCCTGCTGCTACCAGGGACTGGGCGAAGAAGTAGTCCGTCGTGGAGGCGCCGATCTGGAGGTCGAAGCCGGCCTGGTGGGCGTAGCGGCGTAGGTATGCCTCCGTTTTGAGGCAGCCCAGTACCCAGCGTTCGGTGGCCAGTTCGCCCAGTTCGAGGGATGGGCACGCCGCTAGGGGGTGTCCGCTGGGGAGGACCAGCCACAGGGGGTCCTCGCGGAGGGGGAGCCAGGTCAGGGGTGGGCGTTCGGCCGGGCGTACGGGTGGCGGGCCGTCGAAGTGGTAGGTCAGGGCGAGGTCCGCGTGGCCGTGGCGTACCAGGGGTACGGCGTCCTCCGGTTCGGCCTCCCGGACCGTCAGCTCCACCTCCGGGTGCGCCGCCACGAAGCGGGAGAGCGCGGCCGGGAGCAGGCGGCGGCCCCCGCTGGTGAAGGTGGCGATGGTGAGACGCGGGCGCTCGGCGGTGAGCTGGGCGATCGCGCCGCGCACCCGGTCCAGTTCGGCGGAGATCGTCTCCGCCGTCTCCACCAGCAGCCGGCCCGGTTCGGTGAGGGTCACCCCGCGCGTGCTGCGGACGGCCACCGGGTGGCCGAGCGTGCGTTCCAGCGCGGCGATGTGCTGGGAGACGGCCGACGGGGTCAGCAGCAGCGCCGCGGCCGCCTTGTTGAAACTGCCGTGTTCGGCCACGGCGCGCAGGACACGCAGCCGCTGCACATCGATCATCAGTTTTCCTTACGACCGGTTCAGTGGGTGGCCGGTTCCGCTGGGGACGATACCGCGCGAGAGTCGAACACATGAAGCGGATTCTTGTCGTCGGTGGCAGTCGGTACTTTGGAAAGAGCCTGGTCAGGGGAGTATGGGAGGCGGGGGACGAGGTTGTCGTGCTGAATCGGGGTGCCAGCGCCCCGCCCGCCGGCGTCGAGCATCTTGTGGCCGACCGCGGCGACGAGGAGCGGCTGCGTGGGGCGCTTGGGGCGCGTGAGTTCGATGTGGTCGTGGATCAGGTCTGCTACACGGCGCGGCAGGCCGAGATCGCCCGCCGGGTGTTCGCCGGGCGGACCGGTCGCTATGTGATGACCTCGACCATGGAGGTGTACGACCCCGCCACCCTCCCCGTGCCCCTTGCCCGCCCCGTCCCCCTCGCCGAGGATGCGCTGCCCTTCCCCCTCCCCGCGCCCGCCGCCGGGCGGCGCGGGGACGCGTACGACTACGCCGAAGGGAAGCGGCAGGCCGAGGCGGTGTTCCTGCGGGAGCCGCCGTTCCCGTACGTGAGTGTGCGGACGGCGCATGTGCTCGGCGGCGGGCGAGCGGAGTTCACCGGGCGGCTCGCCCATTACGTCGAGAGGATCGCCGCCGGGGAGCCGGTCGACGTCCACGAGGACCCGTACGCCACCTCCTTCATCCACCACCAGGAGATCGCCGACCTCCTGCGCTGGGCGGCCGACGGCACCTTCACCGGGCCCGTCAACGCCGCCTCGCACGGCGCCCTCGACGTACACGCGCTCTGCCGGACCGTCGCCGGGCGGCTCGGCAGCCGGCAGCCGCGCTACCGGACCGTCGCGCCCGGCGAGACCGCCTCGCCCTTCTCCTTCGACCGGCCCTACGCCATGGACAACGGCCGCGCCACCCGCCTCGGTTTTCGGTTCAGGGAGGTGGGCGACTGGCTGCCCGGAGCCGTGGACGAGGCCGTGCGGGGGGCCCTTGCCTGAGCGCGACCGACGGCGCGGAACCGGACTGCGCGGGCGCACGTCTGAGTGCCCGTGTGGAGGAGAAGAAGGATCATCGCCCTGCTGTTCGCCCTGCTCGCGACCCAGGTGGGCTCCCTCGTCAGCCCCGCCTACGCCTGCGGATGCGGGGCGATGGTCCCGGACGGGCAGTCCCGGATCGGGGTCGACCGGGAGACCTCCGTCGTGCGCTGGGACGGGCGTACGGAGGACATCGTCATGCGGTTCACCGTCGGCGGGGACGCCCGGCGCGCCGCCTGGATCATGCCCGTACCCGGCCGGGCCACCGTGGAGCTGGGCGACGGCGCCCTCTTCGACGAACTGCGCGACCTCACCCGCCCCGAGCACCGCACCCGGAGCTACTTCTGGCCGCGCGACCGCGACTGGCCATTCTCCTCCGGTACGCGCGACGGCACGGGCGCCGCGGCACCCGCGAGCGTGCCGCCCGTCGGCGTCGTCGGGCGCGAGCAGCTCGGGGACTTCGACGTCGCCCGGCTCACCGCCACCGACCCGGACGCGCTGCGCACCTGGCTGGAGAGCAACGGCTTCCAGCTCCCCGACCGCCTCGCCACCGAGGTCAAGCCGTACGTCGACCAGCGCTGGGAGTACGTCGCCGTACGGCTCGCCCCGCGCGAGCAGGGCAAGGTGCTGCGCGGCGATCTGGACCCGTTGCGGATCAGCTTCGCCAGCGACCGGCTGGTCTACCCGATGCGGCTCTCCCGGATGGCCCGCACCCCGCAGTCGCTCGGCCTGTACGTCCTGGCCGACCACCGCATGGAACCCGCCTCCGCCATCGGCGGCTCCGCGCCGAAGGTGACCTTCGCGGGCAGCGTGCGGCCGGAGGGCGGCCCGCTCGCGACGCTCGCCGGGGGCGGGCCGGTGTTCCTCACGGCGATCGAGCAGGCGTTCCCGCAGCCGGGGCGGATCGACGGCGACCACGAACTGCGCGCCACGGCCGGGGATGCCCCGTACCGCCGGACCGTTTACCACGACGAGCTGCTGAGGGTGGGCGGCGTACCGGCTTGGCTGCTGACGGTCGCGGGGGCGGGTGGGGTGGTGGCGCTGGTGGGGGGTGTTGTGTGGGTGCGGCGGCGTCGGCCTGATCTTCGTGCGGGTGCGGGTGCGGGTGCGGGTGCGGGTTCCGGTTCCGGTTCCGGGCCCGTGCCGCCGGGCGCCTGAACGGCGCCTGGCGGCCGGGCGGTTCGCGGCCGCCCCCCCCGTGTCCTACGGGCGGAGCCCCGCGACCAGGGCGGAGGCCAGGGCGCGGTCGACCGGGCCGGTGTTCCAGTCGGCGTTCATCGGGCTGACGGCGATCCGGCCTGCGCTGACGGCCTCCACGTCACCGCCGCGGGCGGCGGGCCGTAGCGCCACCTTGAAGGCCACCTTCCAGGTGCCGTCGCCCGCGTCGGTGAAGTCCGGCTCCAGGAGGGTCTGCGGGTCCTGGAAGGTGGCGGAGACGCCCGCGGCCCTGCCCTTGCCGTCGGCGCCGACGACCGGGTGGTTGACGTTCAGGCCGACGCCCTGCGGCAGCAGCGGACCGGAGCGGGCGCGGGAGCGGAGGCGGTCGATCAGCTTCACCGCGAAGTCGAGGGTCGGGCCCATCGCGTTGACCGTCGTGACCGGGTCGGGCACCGACAGGCCGCCCGTGCTCAGGGCGATGGCCGGGACGCCGTTCTCGACCGCCGCGACGGCGCCGCCGACCGTACCGGAGTGGGTGGCCAGACCCGCCACGTTCGGGCCGAAGTTGGTGCCGGAGACGACCAGGTCGGGGGCGTGCCCGGCGAATACCTCGGCCAGACCGAAGGCGACGGAGTCGCCGGGGGTCCCGTCGACGGCCCAGACCTTGGGCTCGGGGTGCCGGACGGTGACGCTGGGGCCGCTGAGGACCTTCGTACCGGTGCCGCTCTGGTTGGTGAGCGGGGCGACGATCGTGACGTCGTGCCCGGCGGCGGTGAGGCGGGCGAAGGCGGTACGGATGCCGGGGGCGTCGTAGCCGTCGTCGTTGGTGAGCAGGATCCGGAGCGGCCCGCGGGTGGTGGGTGTGGCGGGTGTCGTGCTCTGCGGGGCGGCGGAGGCGGGGGCCGTGCTGGCGAGGGCGGGGGCGCAGAGGAGGAGGGCGGTCAGGGAGAGGAGGCGCTGGTGTCTCACGGGGGCTCCTTGTGCGGGGAGAGGTGGGGTGGCGGCGATGTGGCGATACGGGATGCGGGGATACGGGGGACAGGGACAGGAACAGGGACAGGAACAGGGACAGGAACAGGGGCTTAGCGGACGCCGCGGATCGGGAGGATGGCGAGCGCGCCGATCAGGGACAGCGCGCCGCCGACCAGGAACAGCGGGGTGTAGCCGCCGAGGGCGGTGACGACGGCCGAGGCGACGAAGGGCGCGATGATCTGCGGTCCGGCGTTCGCGATGTTGAGTACGCCCATGTCGCGTGCGGCGTCCTCGGCGCGGGGGAGTACGAGCGTCACGAGGGCGGTGTCGACGGCCATGAAGCAGCCGAAGGCGAGGCCGTTGAGCGCGCTGAACAGGAGCATGCCGCCCCAGGTCGGGCTGATCACCGGGACCACCATCACGAGCCCGGCCAGCGCCGCCGACACCCCGACGAACACCTTGCGGCGGTCCCAGCGGTCGGACAGCAGGCCGCCCAGGAGGGTGGAGACGGCCATGGCGGTCATCGACACGGGGGTGAGGACGGCCATGGCGGCGGGCGGGGTGAGTCCGTCGGGGAGGGCGATGTGGTCGTCGAGGATGTAGAGCTGGTAGCCGACGACGGAGAAGTAGCCGAGGACCATCAGCGCCCGGCCGATGAACGCCCAGCGGAAGTCGTGGTGGGCGAGGGAGGAGAGGAAGGAGGCCAACTGGGCGCGGAGCGAGGCTGGTTGGGAGGGCGTGTCGGTGGTGGCGGGATCGGGGCGGGGGAGGTCGCGGCAGAAGCCGGTGAGGAGCAGCGCGGCCACGGCGACGACGGCTCCGAAGAGGAGGTAGCCGGTGCGCAGGTGCTCGGCGGTCTGCGAGGCGAGGAGCACGCCGACGGTACCGCCGATGGGCAGGCCGAGCCCGACGAGCGCGGACGCGGTGCCGCGGCGGGCGGCGGGGATCCGGTCGGGGACGATCGCGGTGACGGCGGCCTGGTAGACGTTCATGGTGGCCTGGACCAGACACCAGGCGATCCCGACGAGCAGCGCGGTGGTGACGCTGCCGAGGAGCGCGAGCCCGGCGAGCGAGGCGAGCGCACCGCCGAGCACCCAGGGGTTGCGCCGGCCGCTGCGGTCGGAGAGGGCGCCGGCGATGGGGTTGAAGGCGGTGGCGAAGAGCGCGCTGACACCGCCGATGAGCCCGAGGACGGCGACCTTGTCGCCGGGGGCGATGGCGGCGATGTGGGTGGGGAGCAGGACGGATCCGACGCCCATGTAGACGGCCATCATGGCGGAGTTGGCGAGGAGGAGCAGGAGGAGGAGGCGGCGGGGAGGGGTGGGTTCGAGCTCGGGCTTGCCGGCGGGGGCGGCGGGTTCGAGCGGGGGCTCGGGGGCGGAGGCGGGGGGATCGGCGGGATCGACGACTTCGTGCGTGGCCATGACGACTCCTCGGGGACGGAGCGGGGAGGTGGCGGGGGAGGGGATGCCGAGATGCGGCGTGCGAGGCGTTGTTACACGTGTCACCAACGCCGATGCGCATTGTTTAGCACCCAATTCCGGCCATCGCTAGGGGCTGGAAAGCGTTGTTGTGCGGATCGTGATGGAGTTTCTGCATGCAATGCGAGCGCGTGTAACCCAGCGAGTGGTGGGCCGTTCCGGGAGGAAGCGGGCGAAGCGGCGGGGTGGGTGCCGGGCCGCGTAAACGCGGCGACGCCCCACGCCCTGCTGCGGAGCCGGGGCGTGGCTCCGCCGGGCCGGCGTCGCCGCTGGCGCAATCCACGCCGCACTGAGGTGGCCTTTCCACCCCGGCTCGTGTCGGGGCCGAGCCGACGTCAGTGCCGAGACGGAGATCCTGGGCGGCGGTCCCGAGTGCGTGGTGCTCTGCACGGTTCCTTCGGGAACGACGTGCCTCCGTCGCGGCGGTGTAGCCGAGAGACCAGCGGGCCAACCGCCGGCGCCGCGGCAGCCAAGGCGGTCGGCCCACAGGGTTCGACAAGACGATCTACCGGCGCCGCAACGAAGTGGAGCGGAACATCAACCGGCTCAAGAACTTCCGGGCTGTCGCCACGCGCTTCGACAAGCGCGCGTACGTCTTCCACGGGACGTTCACCGTGGCCGCGATCTACCTATGGCTCCGCCCGGAGTGAAGCCCTCCGTTCAGAGGTCATTGGCGTCAGGGTAGTGGTGGCGAATTTCGCTGAGTACGCGCTCGTCGACAGCAGCGTCAATGTGTCCATGCCGGAGTCTGCGGACCTTCTCTCCATCTCGACACCGCGAGGATCGACGATCTCGTCGAGTTCGACGCGCCAGGTCAGGTCCAAGCCGAAGCTGCCGAGGCGAACCAGTAGCTCGGCCAGGGTCATGTAGTGCTGTCCGCGCCAGGCACGAAACGTGATCCCCTTCATCCCTGCCTCTGCTTCGGCTGTATAGCGCGATGGAGGTCCCGTGTGGGTGCCGAGTCGCTGTTTTGTCGCCGCACGGGTGAGTGCAACGACGCGCGACGGTCGCACCGGCGCAAGGTCCCTCAGGGAGGCGGGCGGGGATGGGGGATCGCCGCGTTGGCGGGTTGCATGCCCCGCCGTATCCGGCTTCGACTCCCGGGCGAGGGGGAGCCGTCTGCATGCTCACCGCTCTGGCACTTGGAGAGGCGCCACAAAGTCGGCGGAACGTGTGCCGGGGCCGTCTCTTCCGGATCTTGCCGGGCCCGCGCTGCCCGGCGCTTCACCTCGTACCCCACCGGCTTGCGCTGTACGGCAGCGGACAACGCTGGGCTACCCGACAAGATCCGGAAGAGACTGCCTAGAAGTCGTTGAGCGGTAGTCGGATTACGGCGGCGCCTCGGCGGCCGGTTGATCGGCGCGGCGCCGCACCCTCAGTCCGTGCTACCCGCCGCCACCCGTCCGACCTGTGGTCGGCCTGGCGGCGTGTTGCAGTTCCTCGGTGGGCGTAGGTGGAGCCTGCCTTCGGTGCAGCCGCAGGGACCGTGGTGGGCTAGCGGCCCACAGCCCTGCGGCTGGGGGCGGTCGACCCCACTGCCCAATGCTCGGCGTTTTCGGTCGCCAGGGTGCAACCTCCCTCGACGGCCGGTTCCGCGCTCCCGACGGACACATCTTCGCGGTACGTGTGGCGCTTGCTGGCTTCGGTCGTGCCGGTGATTGCGGCTGCGCGCTATGCCTCGTGGTGCTGGTGCGGTCTGATTGATCCGCGTCAGCCGCGTGTGCCCGGCGTATGACTCGCACAGTCTGCTCGACACGGGTGACGCAGGGCGAGTCCTGGATGAGAGGGACGCAATGGTGCGACTGGCGGATTCCGGGGCTCGAACCACGTGCGTCAGGTGTGCGGCCTGGCTGGCCTGCGTACCCAGAGAGTGAGTAGGGCCCGTACGGTCCGCGTGAGCCGTGCGCTCTGCGTGGCGTGCGCACCCGGTGAGCCCCCGGCCCCGTGGCCACCGCAGCCGCGGTTTAACGCGTGTAACCTGGACCGTCAGAAGTACCCGTACACGGAACGGCGAGGGCGGCATGGGTAGGGCGGCTGTGACCAGTGCTGATGTGGCGCGGCTGGCCGGGGTGTCGCGGGCGACCGTGTCCTTCGTGCTGAACGACACCCAGGGGCACCGCGTCAGCGCCGGCACCCGCGAGCGGGTGCTCGACGCCGCGCGACAGCTCGGCTATGTCCCGCACGCCGCCGCGCGGTCCCTGCGGGCCGGGCGCAGCGACCTCGTGCTGATGCCCGCCTCCGTCTCCGCCGTCGGCCGGCTCGTCAGCGACTGGGTCGACGACCTGCACAGCGAGCTCGAAGGGCTCGGCTACACCACCGTCCTCCACGCCGGCCGCTACGCCGACCCCCTCGACGCCGCCCGCGCCTGGGCCGAACTGCGCCCCGCGGCCGTCGTCGCCCTGGACGGCGACCGCCTCACCGCCCGCGCGGCCGAGCTGCTGGCGCGCGCCGGCGTACGTGGGCTGCTCGCCTTCGCCGCGCAGCCCGTCGACGGCGTCCACACCATCGGCTTCGACCACGCCCATATCGGCGCTGCCGCGGCCGGGCACCTGATCGCCCGCGGCCGTACCCGCATCGGCGTGATCGTGCCGCAGGAGCGCGGTCTTGCGACCATGGCCCGGCCCCGGCTCGCCGGCGCCGAGTCGGTGGCGGCCCGGCACCTGGCCACGGTCACCCCCGTGGAACTGGCCTACACCCGCGAGTCCGCGCACGCCCTCGCCCGCGACTGGCGCGGCCTGGGCCTGGACGCGGTGTTCGCGTACAACGACGAGTACGCGGCGCTGCTGCTGCACGCGCTGCGAGCCGAGGGGATATCCGTACCGGATGAGGTGGCCGTCGTGGGGTGCGACGACCTGGTGCTCTCCGAGCTTCAGCAGCCGCCGCTGACGACGGTACGGCTGGAACTGCCGTCGGCGGCGCGGATCGCGGAGGCCGTGCATGGGCTGGTGGGTGGTGGTGCGGAGGCGTTGGTGGCGGTGCCTGCGGTGGAGGCTGTGCTGGTGCCTCGGCTGAGTTCCTGAGCCGTTGGTGGCCGGCCCGGTGTTATTTTTCTGCCCGTGGCGGAGCACCAGGACGAGACCAGGGCGGCCTACGACGGGGTCGTGGAGCTGTACGCGTCGCTGTTCGCGGGGAGGCTGGAGGCGCAGCCGTTCGCGCGGGCGATGCTCGGCACCTTTGCGGAGTTGGTACGGGGTACGGGGAACTCACGTGCGTCGGACGTCGGTTGCGGGCCGGGGCACCTGACGGCGATGCTGCACGAGCTGGGGCTGGACGCCTTCGGGCTGGACCTTTCCCCGGGGATGGTCGCGTACGCGCGGCGGGCGCATCCCGCGCTGAGGTTCGACGAGGCGCGGATGGAGGAACTGCCTTTGGGGGACGGGTCGTTGGGTGGGGTGCTGGCGCACTACTCGATGATTCACACCCCGCCGGGTGAGCTGGCGGCGCTGCTGGCTGAGGTGGCTCGGGTGTTGGTGCCTGGGGGATTGCTCATGGTGTCGTTCTTCGGGGTGGAGGGGGCGGCGGCGGGGGCGGGGCCGGTGCGGTTCGACCACAAGGTGGCTCCTGCGTACAGCTGGCCCGTGGACCGGTTCGTGGAACTGCTGGCCGGGGCTGGGCTGATGCCGTTTGCCCGGCTGGTGCATGATCCGGCCTCTGAGCGGGGCTTTCTTGATGTGCATGTGATGGCTCGTCGGCCGTAGGTGGCGCTGCCGTCTGTCGGGGTGCTGGGTCGGTGCGGGTGGGCTGGCGGTGGTGGCTGCCGCGCCTGTGGGGTCCGGGCCGACGACCGCCCCCCGACGGTCGTCGGCCCGGGGCTGGGTGCCGCCGTGTGTGCAGCCGGTTGCTGGTGCTGCGCCCGTGGCGGCAGAGCGCGCTTTCGTGGCCGCCGTGGTCAGGGCACGTTGACGGCGAGTGGCGTTGTGGCTGTGCAGGCTGCCAGGGCGTGAGCCCTTGGACGGGAAACGGGCCAAGACACGGGCCCGCTTATGGGCCTTACGGCCGACGGGTCTTGACGGTGTCATCCGACATGTTGATTATCGCCGGGCTGCCCCTCCAGGTCGTCTCGTTCGGGTGCCTGTCCGGTGCCGTGCATCGCAGGGCGGCGGGGCTGCCGGGTAGTGGGGACGGTCGGGTGTGCCGGCGGCGCGGCGAGATACGGTGCGGGGCGGTGTCGACGCGGCAAGATCCGGAAGGTGGGCACCGCCGGTCTTCTGCTGCGGCACGAAACCAGCGTCGGTGACCCGGCAGGCTGGGCGGTGCCGACCCGGCGGGAACGGCATTGCCCAGCCGCCCGATGCGGCCCAGCGCGAGGCCAGCAGGGGTGACCCGCAAGCTGGGCATTGGCGGCCCGGCGAAATCCGGCTGGGATGGCCTTGCCGAACCTCTTGGTGCGGCGGCGCGCGAAGCCAGCGCGGGTGAACCGTCAGGCCGGACACTGCCGACCCGGAATAATTCGGCGGGGGCCGAGCCAAGCCTTGCGGTGCAGTGGCGTACGGCGCTAACGTGCCCCGGCTGCCCCGGCTGCCCCGGCTGCCCCGGCTGCCCCGGCTGCCCCAGCGCACATGCTCTTCACGCTGCCGCGCCCACTCTCCGGACCCGAGCTCGGGCAGGCATCCACTCCAGGGCCTTCGGGTCCTGCGCGTCGAG
>NZ_JBEYVX010000084.1:0-25498 GCF_040644195.1 Streptomyces sp. NPDC047014
CGCCGGGCACCGGGCTCTGCCCGGACCCGCGCCTCAAACGCCGGCGGGGCTGGATGTGGCGCGGCCGGGTCGGTCCCGCCAGGGCGCGTCCGGCCCCGGCGAGGCTGGAATGGGCCGGCCCAGCTGGATTGGCCGACGCAGTCGAACGGGTCAGAAGCCGGGGCCGTCGGCTCGGTTGCCTGCCGTGGAGAGGCGGCCCCAGAGGAGGTCGGTCAGGGCCGTTACCAGGTCCTCGCGGGCGCAGGGCCGTTCGCCCAGCCACCAGTCGCCCGCGGCATGCATCATGCCGACGATGCCATGGCCCCAGACCCGCGCCAGCCGTTCACCCCCCGGCCCCAGATCCACCCGCTCGCTGATGACCTCCGCCAGCTCCTCGCCCAGCCTGCGCAGCAACGGCGCCGAGTGCAGCCCCACGTCGAAGCCCCGCTCCGCGGAGTGCGAGTCCTCCGCCGGGTGCATCAGGAAGCGGTACACCTGCGGCCGGGCCTCGATCGCGGCGAGGTACGTGTCGAGCGTGGCCTCCACCCGCCGCCGGCGCTCCGCGGGCGCGTCCAGCGCCGCCCGCAGCGAGCCGAGCAGCGCGTCGGTGTGCCGGACCGCGAGGGCCTGGTAGAGGCCCGCCTTGTCCCCGAAGTGCCGGTAGAGGATCGGCTTGGTGATGCCCGCCTCGGCGGCGATGGCGTTCATGGACGCCTTGGGCCCGTCCCTCAGCACGACCCGGTCCGCCGCTTCGAGCAGCTCCCGCCGGCGCCGCTCGGCCGCTCCCGGTTCGCCGGCCTGCTGCGTGGTCTCCATGACGTGTTCTCTCCCCGCCCTTGCGATGTGCGTGACGCCCACGCAACGTAACACCCGCGGCCCCCCGCCCGGGGCCGCCGCCGGTGTCGACGGCGCTTGACAGTGCTTACTCGCCGGTAACAGACTGTGGCCTTCGCGCAGGTTACCGCTAGTAACCTCCGCAGGGACGAGCACGGACAGGTGGAGGGGACATGGCGGAGTTCACCATGGAGCTGAACGACGACCAGAAGCAGGTGCGGGACTGGATCCACGGCTTCGCGGCCGACGTGATGCGCCCCGCCGCCGCGGAATGGGACGAGCGCGAGGAGACCCCCTGGCCCGTCATCCAGGAGGCCGCCAAGGTCGGCATCTACTCGCTGGACTTCTACGCCCAGCAGTTCTTCGACCCGACCGGCCTCGGCATCCCGATGGCCATGGAGGAGCTGTTCTGGGGCGACGCCGGCATCGCGCTCTCCATCGTCGGCACGGGGCTCGCGGCCATCGGCGTCGTCGCCAACGGCACCGAGGAGCAGATCGGCACCTGGATCCCGCAGATGTACGGCACCCCCGACGACGTGAAGGTGGCCGCCTTCTGCTCCTCCGAGCCGGACGCCGGCTCCGACGTCGGCTCCATGCGCACCCGCGCCGTCTACGACCAGGCCAAGGACGAGTGGGTGCTCAACGGCACCAAGACCTGGGCCACCAACGGCGGCATCGCCAACGTCCACATCGTCGTGGCCGTCGTCGACGCCGAGCTGGGCACCAAGGGCCACGCCTCCTTCATCGTGCCGCCCGGCACCCCCGGCCTCTCGCAGGGCCAGAAGTTCAAGAAGCACGGCATCCGCGCCTCGCACACCGCCGAGGTGGTCCTGGAGGACGTACGGATCCCCGGCAACTGCCTGCTCGGCGGCAAGGAGAAGCTGGACGAGCGGCTGGCCCGGACCCGCGAGCGGGCCCGCAGCGGCGGCGGCGAGCGTGTGAAGAACGCGGCCATGGCCACCTTCGAGGCGTCCCGGCCGGCCGTCGGCGCGATGGCGGTGGGCACCGCCCGCGCCGCCTACGAGGTGGCCCTGGACTACGCGCGGACCCGCACCCAGTTCGGGCGCCCCATCATCGACAACCAGGGCGTCGCCTTCCAGCTGGCGGACATGCGTACGCAGATCGACGCGGCCCGGCTGCTGGTGTGGCGGGCCTCCTGGATGGCCGTGGCGGGCCGGCCCTTCGAATCGGCCGAGGGGTCGATGTCCAAGCTCTTCGCGAGCGAGGTGGCGAAGAAGGTCACCGCCCAAGCGGTGCAGATCCTGGGCGGCAACGGCTTCACCCGCGAGTACCCGGTGGAGCGCATGCACCGCGACAGTGCGATCTACACCATCTTCGAGGGCACGAGCGAGATCCAGCGGCTGGTGATCGCCCGCACCATCTCGGGCATGCCGATCCGCTGACCCCCGGCCGGACGGCGGCACCCGCCCCTCAGCGCAGCGGCGTCAGGCAGGTGAGGGTGCCGTCCGGGCCGTACTCCGCGCGGGCCAGGTAGTCGCCCGGCGCGCAGCTGCCGCCCGTGCCCTCCGAGGGGCGGGAGACCCGGTACTGCGCCCGCCGGGAGCCGCAGTCGGTGACCACGAGCCGCTGGTCGCTCCAGTCGCCCTCGTTGCGCACGCACTCCCCGGACCGCAGCGGGCCCGGATCCTCGTCCCCGGCGAGCAGCCCCATTACGAGCAGCACCGGGACCAGCAGGGACAGCAGGGAGAGCGGGACGAGCACCAGCAGGGCGGGGGCCCGGCACCACAGCGGCTTGCCCGGGTCCAGCGGCGGGCGGAAGCCGCCGCTCGGCGGGGCGAGCCGGCGGAAGGCCGCGCGCGGGCCGAGGTTCATGAGCAGGGTCACCGGCGCGGCGACCAGGGACAGCGGGCTCCACCAGCCCTGCCACAGGGTGTCCGAGGACATCCGGCGGTAGGTGGCGAGCCCGCAGTCCCGGCAGAACGGCCCCGGCGTGCTCAGGAAGCGCATCAGCACGATCAGCCCCTGATGACCGCGTACGGTGACGGGCGCGGCCGGCCAGCCCCCGCACAGGGCGCACCCGTACCGCCCCGGCCGCGGATGCGCTCCGTAGGCGCCGTACGGCTGCTGCGCGGCCTGCGGGGCGCCGTACGGCCCGGGATGCGGGCCCGGATGCGGGTACGGGCCCTGCGCGGGCGGTGGCGGACTGGCCACGGAACTCTCCTCAGGTCATGATCACCGCCTCCGGTGACCACGGCACCCTAGCCCGCCCCTTCCGGATCTTGCCGGGCCCCTCAGCCGCGCAGCAGCCGGACGAGGGCCCGGCCGAAGAGCAGCCGGCCCGCCGCCGCGACCAGCGGGTCCAGGGCGCGGGGGAGGCCGCGAACGCGCAGGTCCTCGCGCCAGTGGACCTCCGAGCCGCCCGCGGGCAGCGGGCGGATCTCGATCTCCGCCCAGCCCGTCACGGCCCGTCCGCGCTTCTCCAGCCGGGCCAGCCCGGCCGAGTCCGCCGTCGGCGGCCGCCAGACGGTGACCTCCATCCGGTCGTCGAATGTGATCCCGGCCACACCCGTGCGCGCGGTGAAGACCGTCCCGGCGTGCGTCGGCGGATCCGTCTCGATGATCGTCCGCGTCAGGGGGACCTGCGCACCATGGCGCTCCCAGTCGGTGAGCCGCGACCACGCCTCGGCGGCCGGCGCGGACGTGCGGTGAACGATCCGGATCACGGGCATGAGCGCATCGTAATCGGGCATACACACCGTGAACTGGATCGCCAATATGGGTTCCGTCCGGGGGCGGAGATCAGTAATACTCGCCGCCACCGTGGATCGCGGAATCGACCGGGTGACCACCGGCCCTCCCGCCCCACTCAGCGAGGAGGTGCGCCATGTGCTCCCACCAGCCCCCCTGCCCAGCCGCCGACAGCGCCGACCACGACGCCGCACGCATCGTGGCTCCCCACCCCGAACAGGGGTGGAGCCTGCTGTGCAACGGAGTGGTGGTCTTCGACGACACCGGCGAACTGCTCCCCGACAGCCGTGCGGTGCAACCGCGCCGCCCGGCCCTGGTCTGAGCGAGGAGGCAGCATGCGTCAGCAGCTGATCCGCAAGCCCGTCCCCAAGCCCGCCCCCCGAGACCTGGACCTGCGTACACCGTCGGGCAGACCCCTCCCGTACTGACGGGAGCCCCGGTGTTACCCCCGTCCGCGGGCTGCCGCCCGGCCGTGAGGCCCGGCGGGAGTTCCCGGACCGGGCCGGCGCGGCCGCCGCTCAGCCCGTGACCGCCGCCGCGCCCCCGCTGAACGCCGCCTCGTAGGCGGTGTCCCCGATCGCCGCCCGTGCCTGCCGCTCGCTCCGCTTCCGCAGGGCCGTCAGCGAGGGCGAGCCCATCTGCGGCCGCCCGACGGTCCGCCACCAGGCGTGTGCCGTGCCCAGCAGCCGGGCCGCCAGCTCCCCGTCGCCCAGCCCGGCCACCGACGCCGCCAGCAGGTCCAGGCCCAGGGCGATGCCGAAGCGGTCGCCGAGCAGCCGCTTGCCCGACAGCATGGCCCGTACGTGCCGGGCCGCCTCCCCGTGGTCGCCGAGGCCCAGCGAGGCCACCGCCAGCACGTATTCCGCGTAGGCCCGCAGCCAGCGCTCGCCCAGCTCCGCGCACGCCTCGCGCAGGGACCGGGCCTCCGCCGCCGCCTCCTCGTACCGCCGCAGGTCGCACAGGGCGTAGGCACCGGCCAGCCGGCACAGCAGCCGGCCCGCGCCGCCGGTACGGCCGCCCCGCTCGGCCCCCGCCCCGGGTCCGGCCAGGGACAGGGCGCGCAGCGGGTCGCCGGGCAGCAGGGCGGCGGCCGCCTGGAGGTAGGCCGCGCGCAGCTCCCGTTCCGGATCGGCCAGCGGTACGGCGTCCCGGGCGCACTCCTCGGCGCTGCTGCGGGCGGTGTCCAGATCGCCCTGGAGGAGGGCGGTGAGCCCGAGGGCCCACCGGGCCTGGTGGTACGCGGTGCCGGTGCGCGGGGCGGCGCGCAGGGCCCGTTCCAGGAAGGCCCGGCCCTCGTGGACATGGCCGCAGGAGAACCAGTAGAACCACAGGGCCCCGGCCATCTCCAGGGCCGCGCCAGGGTCGGCGGTGAGCAAATGCTCCAGGGCGGTGCGCAGTTGGGCGTGCTCGGCGGTGATCCTGCGGTACCAGTCCAGCTGCCCCGGGCCCATCCAGCCGCGCTCGGCGGCCTGGGACAGGGCCGCGTACCAGTGGGCGTGCCGGTCGGTGACGATCTGCACCTCGCCCAGCTCGGCCAGCCAGTCGTGCCCGTACTCGCGGATCGTGTCCAGCATCCGGTAGCGGGTCCCGGCGCCGCGTTCCCGTACGCGCAGCACCACCGACTTGGCGGTGAGGCCGGACAGGATCCGCTCCACCCGGGCGGCGGGCAGCGGGCCGCCCGCGCACACGGCGCGGGCCGCGGCGAGGTCGAAATCACCGGTGAAGACCGACAGCCGGGCCCAGAGCAGCCGTTCCAGTGGCGCGCACAGTTCGTGGCTCCAGCCGATGGTGGTCCGCAGGGTGCGGTGCCGCGGCGGCAGGGCGACGCGCAGCCCGGACAGCATCTCGAAGCGCTCGTCCATCCGTTCGGCCATCTGCTCCACCGTCCACGATCCCAGCCGGGCGCCGGCCAGTTCGAGCGCGAGCGGGATCCCGTCAAGCCGGCGGCAGACCTCGGTGGCCACGGCGGTCCGCCCGGGATCGGCGAAGACGGCCGAGGCGGCGGGGGCGGCGGTGAGGGCGCGGGCGCGGAAGAGCGCCAGGGCGTCGCTGTCGGGGCCCTCGCACGGCAGCGGGCGGACCTCGACCACCTCCTCCGTGGGGCAGCCCAGCGGTTCCCGGGAGGTGACCAGGACGGTCAGTCCCGGTGCCGACTGCAGGAGTTCACCGACGAGGTGGCGGCACTCGGAGACCAGGTGCTCGCAGGTGTCCAGCACCAGCAGCAGTTCCTTGTCGGCCAGCCACGCGCACAGCTCCTCGTCGGGCGGGCGGGGGGAGTGGCCGGCGAGGCCCACGGCCTGCGCGACGGTCGCGGTGAGCAGGGCGGGATCGCGCAGCGGCGACAGCTCCACCCACCGGACCCCGTCGGTCCGGGCCTGGCGGGGGTCCGCGACGGCCCGCAGGGCGAGCCGGGACTTGCCGACCCCGCCCACCCCGGTGAGGGTGATCAGCCGGCGGTCCCGCAACAGCTCGCCCACTAAGCGCAGTTCGGCCGCGCGGCCCACGAAGCTCGCCGGTTCCGGGGGCAGGCCGCCGGCGGCCGCGCCGGAGGCGGCAGGGGGGTAGCCGTTCCGGGACTTCGTGGAATCTGCCTGACTGTCATTGACCGAGTACTCACCGAACACGGGAGTATTGTGCGCGATCTTTCCGTCCGGCCGTGCCGTGAAAGCCGGATCCGTCCCCGGCCTCACGGTGTGAGGGTGATCGTCCGCTCTGCGGAGAAGGCCCCCCAGGTGCCGTCGGGCAGCCGGGCGCGCAGTTTCACCGCCCAGGTGGTACCGGCCGGTTCGGAGACGCTGAGCCGGTGCTCCGCCCGGCCCGCGGGCACCGCGCCCGCGCCGAACTGGACGACGGTGGTGGGCTTCCCGTTCACGAACAGTTCGTACTCGGAGGTCTCGCGCCCGGTGTCCGGGGCGGTCCAGGAGAGGGTCACGGCGCCCGGGGAGGCGGTCGCGGTGAAATCGGCGGGCGCGGTGCCGGGGCCCTCGCCGGAGGCGGGCGGGGTGGTCACGTCCACGGGCGGGCCGTCGGGGGAGGAGTTGTCGGCCCCGTCGCGGGCGCGGACGGTGAAGGTGTAGACGGTGTCGGGCCGCAGCCCGGTCAGCGTGGTGCCGCTCTCGCCGGGGCCCACGGTGTGGATGCGGACGCCGCCCTGGTGGATGTCGTACGCCGTGACCCCGGTGTCGTCCGTGGACGGGGTCCAGGACAGCCGGGCGGAGCGCGGGCCGGTGGCCGCGCCGGTGGTGGTGGCCGGGGCGGTGGGCGCGCCGCGGTCCTCGGCCTTGGCCGCGGGGGTGGTCACCCGGGCCTCCGGGCCGGGCGCGCCGAGGTTCCCGGCGGCGTCCTCGGCGCGGACCGTGAAGGTGTAGCCGGTCTGCGGGGTCAGGCCGGTGATGTCCACCATGGTCCGGTCCGCCGCGAGGACGCGGACCTCGCGGCCGCCCTCGAAGACCCGGTAGCGGGTCACCCCGTCGGCCTCCGCGGCCGCCTCCCACATGACGTGCACGGAGCTGGCGCTGCCGGCCTGCGCGGTGAGCCCGGCGGGGGCGGGCGGGGGCTGCTCGTCGGGGGCGGTGCACGCCGTGAGGGCCGTCGTACCGGTGAGGCCCGCGAGGGCCAGGAGGAGAGCGAGCGTGGGGGCGCTGCGTCGCACGGGGTGCCTTCCGTGGCGTCCGTAAAGGTCTAGACATATATGGCACGGAAGGCCGGAGGCCGACAAGACCCCTGCGGCCGGGTCCGGCGCCCCGGCCCGGCGGTGTGCCCCGATTCGTCTTCGTCTGATCGCGTCTGGCAATATTGCGAGCCGTTTGCAGAAACATATGATCATGAACAGGGATGTGCAGCGCATGACGGCCCGGACAGTACGGGGAGCGGCCAGGGCGACGATGCTGGCCGCCGCACTCACCACGGGCCTGGCGGCCTGCTCCGCCCCCGGCGGCGGCGCGGCCGGGGACGCGGGCGCGGGCGCCGATTCCGTCGTGGTCGGCATCGCCACCGAACCGGAAAGCCTCAGCCCGCTCCTGGGCTACGGCAAGGACGGCAACTCCAAGATCTTCGACGGGCTGCTCACCCACGACGCGGGCATGCGGCTCCAGCCCGCGCTCGCCGCCGCCCTCCCCGAGGTCTCCGCCGACGGCCGCACCTACACCTACCCGCTGCGCCAGGGCGTGAAGTTCAGCGACGGGGCGCCCTTCTCCGCCAAGGACGTCGTCTTCACCTACCGGACGATCCTCGCCGCCGGCACCAACAACGCCTCCAAGACCGAACTCGACGCGATCGAGGGGGTCGAGGCACGCGGCGAGGACACCGTCGTCTTCACCCTCAAGTACCCCTACGCCCCCTTCGCCGAGCGCACCGTCCTGCCGATCGCCCCCGAGCACATCGCCGCCCGGCAGGACGTCAACAGCGGCGACTTCACCACCCGGCCCGTCGGCACCGGCCCGTACGTGCTCACCGGCTGGTCCAAGGGCGAGAAGCTCAGCTTCAGGGCCAACCCCGGCTACTGGGGCGGCGAGCCCGCGGTGAAACGGTTCACCATGGCCGTGATCAAGGACGACGACGTCCGCGCCACCCGGCTGCGCTCCGGCGAGCTCGACGGGGCGATCCTGCCGCCCAACCTCGCCAAGGGCTTCGCCAAGGACACCGCGCGCCGCACCCACGCCGCCAAGACCTTCGACTACCGCAACGTCACCCTCCCCACCCACCACCCGGTGACCGGCGACACGGCGGTCCGCCGGGCCCTCGACCTCGCCGTCGACCGCACCGCCATGGTCGGCACGCTGCTGGAGGGCGCGGGCAAGCCCGCCTACGGCCCCGTCCCCACCGACAGCCCCTGGTTCACCGCCGGCACCGAACGCGCCCACGACCTCGGCCGGGCACGCACGCTCCTGGACGAGGCCGGCTGGAAGCCCGGCGAGGACGGCATCCGCACCAAGGACGGGGTCCGCGCCTCCTTCCCGCTCTGGTACACCTCCGGCGACAAGATCCGCCAGGACCACGCCCTCGCCTTCGCCTCCGACGCCAAAAAGGCCGGCATCGAGGTGAAGACCGAGGCGGGGACCTGGGAGGTCATCGAGCCCCGGATGAAGACCGAGGCCGTCCTCGCGGGCGGCGGCTCCCCGGCCGACCCGGACTTCGACCAGTACCAGCTGCTCACCTCCACCCTCGGCGGCGACGGCTTCAACAACATGGCCTGGTACGAGGACCCGGCCGTGGACACCGCCCTCGCCGAGGGCCGCCGCAGCGGCGACCCGGCCGTGCGCAAGGCCGCGTACGACACCGTGCAGCAGCGGCTCGCGCAGAACCCGGGCTATGTCTTCCTCACCCACATCGACCACCTCTACGTCGTGAACGACAAGTGGGACGGCCCCAGCACCCAGGTCGAGCCCCACGACCACGGGCTCGGCTCCGGCCCCTGGTGGAACATCGAGAGCTGGAAGCCGAAGCAGAAGTGAGCCCAGCCCAGTGACCGCCCGCTCCACCGGCGCCACCGGCTCCGCCCGCTCCGCCCGGCTTCCCTGGGGGCGGATGGCGCGCATGGCGGGGCGGCGGGTCCTGTCCGCCGCCCCGGTGCTGCTCGCCGTCACCTTCGGCGTCTTCGCCGTCGCCGCGCTGTCCCCCTTCGATCCCGTCAAGGCGTACGCCGGCACCGCCGGGCTCACCGCCTCGCAGGCCGAACTCGACCAGCTGCGCGCCAACCTCGGCGTGGACCGGCCCCTGGCCGAGCGCTGGTGGGACTGGCTCGGCTCCGCGCTCACCGGCGACCTCGGCACCTCCTCCGTGATGCGCCAGCCCGTCGCCGACGTGATCACGGAACGGCTCGGCTGGTCCGCGCTGCTCGCCGTCTGCGCCTTCGCCCTGGCCGTCCTGGCCGGCACCGCGCTCGGGGTGCTCGCCGCGCGCCGGCAGGGCGGTGTGCTGGACCGGACCGTGTCCGGGCTCGCCTACACCCTGGAGGCCGCCCCCGCGTTCTGGCTGGGGCTGCTCGCCATCTGGTTCTTCTCCGTACGCCTCGGAGCCCTGCCCTCCGGCGGGCTGACCGACGCCGGCAGCGACACCGTCACCTTCGGGCAGGTCGCCTCCCATCTGGTGCTCCCCGCCCTGGTGCTGGGCCTCTCCCAGCTGCCCTGGTTCTTCCTGTACGCCCGCCAGGGCGTGGCCGACGCCCTTGCCGAGGACCCCGTACGGGGCGCCCGCGCGCGGGGTCTGGCCGAGCGGGGCGTCCTGCTCGGGCACGCGCTGCGCTCCGGGATGCTGCCCATGCTGACGCTGATCGGCTCGCGGGTGCCGGAGCTGATCACCGGCGCGCTGCTGGTCGAGACCGTGTTCAGCTGGCCGGGCATCGCGGCCGCGACCGTACAGGCCGCCACCGCCGTGGACTTCCCGCTGCTGGCCGCCCTCACCGTGCTCGCCACCGCCGCCGTCCTGGCCGGGAACCTGCTCTCCGACCTGCTGTACGGGCTCGCCGACCCCAGGGTGGGCTTCGATGGCTGAGCTCGCCTGGCGGGCCCGCGGCCGGGCCCGGCGCTCCACGCGCACCCTGCGCGTCCGCACCTCCGCCGCCGTGCTCGCGGTGATCGTCCTGGCCGTGCTGCTCGTACCGCCCGTGGTTCAGCTGGACCAGCAGGCGGTGGACCTCTCGGCGAAGCTGCTGCCCCCGTCCTGGGCGCACCCCTTCGGCACCGACGACGTCGGCCGCGACCTGCTGCTGCGCTGCGTCTACGGGCTGCGCGTCTCCCTGCTCGTCGGCCTGGTGGCCGCCCTGGCCGCCACCGTGATCGGCACCGCCGTGGGCGCGGCCGCGGGAGCCCTGGGCGGCTGGACCGACCGGGCGGTGATGCGGGCCGTCGACACCCTGTCCTCGATCCCACACCTGCTCCTCGGCATCTTCGTCGTCGCGATGTTCCGCCCCGGGGTCTGGCCGGTGATCGTCTCCGTGGCCGTCACCCACTGGCTCTCCACCGCCCGGATCGTCCGCGCCGAGGTCCTGTCCCTGCGCGGCCGCCCCTATGTGGACGCGGCCGTCTCCGGCGGAGCCTCGCGGTGGCGGGTCGCCGTACGGCACCTGGTGCCCGGGATCCTGCCGCAGGCGGGGCTGGCCGCCGTGCTGATGGTCCCGCACGCCATGTGGCACGAGTCCGCCCTGTCCTTCCTGGGGCTGGGGCTCCCGGCCCACCAGGCGAGTCTGGGCTCCCTGGTGCAGACCGGCCGCGGCTCGCTGCTCGCCGGGGACTGGTGGCCCACCCTCTTCCCCGGCCTGCTGCTGATCCTGCCCACGCTGGCGATCGCGGGCCTGGCGGGCGCCTGGCGCGACCGGCAGAACCCCCGCCGCCGCTCGGAGCTGACCCTGTGACCGAGAACGACACCCTCGCGCCCGTGCTCGCCGTGCAGGACCTCTCCGTCCGCTTCCGGATGCGCGGGAGCCGGTACGTCGAGGCCGTCAGCGAGGTCAGCCTCCGCCTCGCCCCCGGGGCCTGCCTCGCGCTGGTGGGGGAGAGCGGCTGCGGCAAGTCCGTGCTCGCCTCCGCCCTGCTCGGGCTGCTCCCGGAGAACGCGGAGACCGCCGGCTCCGCCCGCCTCGCCGACGGCCTGGACCTGCTGGCCGCCGGTGAGCGCACCCTCGCCCGGACCGTACGCGGCCGGCGCGTCGGCCTCGTCCCGCAGAGCCCGGCCGCGCACCTCACCCCCGTACGCACCATCCGGTCCCAGCTGGAGGAGACGGTCCGGGCCCTGGCCGGCATCCGGCGGCCCGCCCTGCGCGCGGCGGCCGAAGCGGCCGCCGAACGGGCCGCGTTCCCCGCCACCCACCTCGACCGCTACCCCCACGAGCTCTCCGGGGGCCTCGCCCAGCGCGCCGCGACCTCTCTCGCCCTCGTCGGGGACGCCCCGCTGCTGCTGGCCGACGAGCCCACCACCGGACTCGACCGCGCGCTCGTCGAGCGCACCGTCGACGAACTGCGCGCCCACACCCGCGACGCCGGCCGGGCCCTGCTGATGATCACCCACGACCTGGCCGCCGCCGCGCGCATCGCCGACACCGTCGCCGTCATGTACGCGGGCCGCATCGTCGAACTCGCCCCCGCCGAAGCCTTCTTCGGCAGCCCCGGCCCCCGCCACCCCTACGCCCGCGGCCTGCTCGACGCGCTCCCGGAGCGCGCCTTCACCCCCGTGCCCGGAGCCCCGCCCGAGCTCGGCGCCCTCCCCGACGGCTGCGCCTTCGCCGCCCGGTGCGCCGCCGCCGACGCCCTCTGCCGCGAGCGGCGGCCCGCGCTCACCGAAGGGGTGGCCTGCCACCATGCTTGAGCTCAAGGACATCACCGCCGGCTACGACCGCCGGACCCCCGCGTTCCGGGGCGCGCACCTCACCCTGCGCCCCGGCGCGTCCCTGGGCCTCCTCGGGCCGAGCGGCTGCGGCAAGTCCACCCTGGCCCGGGTCGCCGCCCTGCTGCACGCTCCCGACCGGGGGACCGTGACCCTCGACGGCCGCACCGTGACCGGCTTCCACCACCGGGCCCCGCGCTCCGCGCGCACCTCGGTCGGCCTGGTCTTCCAGCAGCCCCGGCTGGCCGCCGACCCCCGCCTGCGGCTGCGCGACCTCGTCGCCGAACCCCTCCGCGCGACCGGACGGCGTACGGAAGCGGCCGCGCGCGTCGCCGAGTTGGCGGACCGGGTCGGCCTCGGCGAGGACCTGCTCGGCCGCCGTCCCCACGAGGTCAGCGACGGCCAGCTGCAACGCGCCTGCCTGGCCCGGGCCCTGGTGCTGCGGCCGCGCTGGCTGGTCTGCGACGAGATGACCGCGATGCTCGACGCCTCCACCACCGCAGCCCTGGTCGCCGTCGTCGAGGAGTACCGCGCGGCCACCGGCGCCGGGCTGCTCGCGGTGGGCCACGACCCGGTGCTGCTGGGCCGCTGGTGCGAACGCACCACCCACTGGGACGAGATCGTCAAGGACTGACACGGCCGTCACGGACGGTCAACACCCGTACGGCGGACACGTCGTTCGCCCGCCCCACCCGCCTCCTGCGCCACCATGACGGGGACTCAGGAGGTCTCGATGGTGCTTTCCCTCTCCGTGGTCGTCCTGCTCTTCGTCGTCGTCTGGATCTTCGTACGCGGCGGCGGACTCAAGCTCTCCCACGCGCTCGTGTGCGTCCTGCTCGGCTTCCTCCTCGCCGGCAGCAGCCTGGCCGGGACCATCCACGACGGCCTCACGGCCACGGCGAACGTGGTCTCCGGCCTCAACCCCTGAACGCTTGTTGCGCCTTCGTGAATCATGGGGCGCGTCCATGGACTCCTCACGCGCCGCGACCTAGCGTCGGGCGGCGGCGCGACAGCCGGCGATCCGCCGGCACCGAAGAGACCTGGAGGAAGTCCGGATGTTCCGAAGAGCGCTGCACTGCGCCGTCCTGCCGGCCGTCGCCGCCTGCACCGTGCTGTACGGGAGCCCCGCCCAGGCCGAGGAGATACCCAAGGCCCCGGGCCACCGGCTGATCACCCCGTACGAGGGCGCCCCCGCGGCCTCCGCCCCACTGCCCGGCGAGGCCCCGCCGCAGCATCCGTACCTGGCGCCCAACGGCCGCAGCGGCATGCACTCCGACGCGGCGGGCAGCGCCACCTCCCCGTGGCCGGGGCCGCTCGGCCGCGACCCCGAGGTGACCAGCGAGAAGATCGCCGCGCTCGGCGGCGAATGCGCCACCGCCACCTTCGACTCCGGCGGCCGCCTGGTCACCGTCTGCGGCACCTTCACCGGCTTCCAGGTCAAGCTCCTGGAGCCCCGTACGCTCGCCACCCTCGCCGAGTACCGGCTCCCGCAGCGCTCCTCCACCGTCGAGGCGATCACCTCCCTCGACTTCGGCAAGATCTTCAAGGACACCTCGGGCGGCGCCTACTTCTACCTGGACGACCAGGACCGGGCCGTCCTGGCCGACTCCCGCCAGCACGTCCTGCGCCTCGCGCACTCCCAGAACCCGGACGGCAGCTGGAAGTTCACCGTCGACGACGACTGGGACCTCACCGGTCACGTCCCGCACGACTGCGTGACCTGGACCAACCTGCGCCCCAGCGGCACCTGCGACCCGGTGACCTCCGTGATGCCCGACTGGGACGGCCGTATCTGGTGGGTCACCCGGCAGGGCCGCGTCGGCACCGTGGACCCGGCGACCTCGCTGATCCGGTCCGTCCGGCTGCCCGGCGAGGAGATCCAGAACTCCTTCTCCGTCGCCCGGGACGGCGTCTCCATCGTCTCCGACCACGCCCTCTACAGCTTCCGCGCCGCGGCCGACGGCACCCCCGAGGTGCAGTGGCGCCAGACCTACGACCGGGGCACCGCCGCCAAGCCCGGCTCCGTCAACCAGGGTTCGGGCACCACCCCCGACCTCTTCGGCGACGGCTATGTCGCGATCACCGACAACGCCGACGAGCGGATGAACGTCCTGGTCCTGCGGCGCGGCGCGGACGTCCCCGCCGACCGGCGGCTGGTCTGCAAGGTGCCGGTCTTCGGCGCGGGCGCCTCGACCACCGACAACTCCCTGATCACCTGGGGCAACAGCATCGTCGTCGAGAACAACTACGGCTACGAGAACCCCACCTCCGTGCTGCTCGGCAGGTCCGTCGTGGGCGGGGTCACCCGGATCGACGTACGCCCCGACGGCAGCGGCTGCGACCCGGTCTGGCACAGCGACGTCCGCGCCCCGTCCGTGGTCCCCAAGCTCTCCACCGCGAACGGCCTGCTCTACTTCTACGAGAAGAAGCCGAGCGTCTGGGGGATCGACGGCTGGTACCTGACCGCCGTGGACTTCCGCACCGGGGAGCGCCGCTGGAGCCGGCTCACCGGGACCGGCCCGCTCTACGACAACAACTGGGCCCCGGTCACCCTCGGCCCGGACGGCACCGCCTACATCGGCGTCTTCAACGGGATCGTCGCCGTCCGCGACCGCTGACCGAGGGATTCCCGCAGCCGGTCCACCGCCGCCAGCCGCTCCCCGACGTCCAGGCTCCACAGCCGCACGGTGCCGTCCGTACTGCTGCTGGCCACCTCCTGCCCGCCCGGGGCGAACACCACCCCCCACACCGCGTTCGTATGCCCGGAGAGCACCGCCAGGGTCCGGCGCCCGGCCACGTCCCACAGCCGTACCGTACGGTCGTTACCGCTGCTGGCCAGGGTGCGGCCGTCGGGGGAGAAGGCCAGGCCCCGGGCGGAGCCGGTGTGGCCGGACAGGGCCGCCTCGAAGCGGTGGCGGCGGGCGTCCCACAGCCGCACCGTCCCGTCGTTGCCGCTGCTGGCCAGGGTGCGGCCGTCCGGGGAGAAGGCCACTCCCCGGACCGCGCCCGTATGGCCGGTGAGCGCCGCCAGCGGGCGGCGCCCGGCCACGTCCCACAGCCGGACGGTGAGGTCGTCGCCCGCGCTGGCCAGGGTGCGGCCGTCGGGGGAGAAGGCCACGTCGTTGGCGAAGTCCGTGTGCCCGCTGAGCGTGGCCAGCCGGCGGCGGGCGCCCACGTCCCACAGCCCGACGGTGCCGTCCGAGCCGGCCGAGGCCAGGGTCCGCCCGTCCGGGGAGAAGGCCACCGAGAACACGGTCCCGCCCTGTCCGGGCAGCAGCGCCGACGGGCTCGCCGTCGTCACGTCCCACAGCCGGATCGTGCCGTCCGAACCGGCCGAGGCCAGCAGCCGCCCGTCGGGGGAGAAGGCCACCGTGAACACCGTCTCGCTGTGCCCCGGGAAGGTGGCCACCACCCGCCGCCCCGCCACGTCCCACAGCCGCACCGAATGGTCCGACTCGGCGGTGGCCAGCAGCTTCCCGTCCGGGCTGTAGGCGGCGTGCCAGATCTCGGTGAACGGCCGCGAGGTCAGCGCCGTGCCCCGCAGGTCCCACAGCACCACCGACTGGTCGAAGCCGGCGGTGGCCAGCATCGAGCCCGTACTGTCCACGGCCACCCCCAGCACATAGTCGGTGTGCCCGGACAGGGTCGCCGCCGGGCGGCCGCCCGCCACGTCCCACAGCCGGGTCGTGCCGTCGCCGCCCGCGCTGATCACCGTCGTCCCGTCCGGGGTGTAGGCGACCGCGTTGACGTCGTCGCTGTGCCCGGTCAGCGTGGCCACCGTCCGGCGCTCCGCCACGTCCCACAGCCGTACGGTCCGGTCCACGCCCCCGGTGGCCACCGTCCGGCCGTCCGGGGCGAAGGCCGCGCCCAGCACCTCGTCGGTGTGCCCGGAGAGCACGGCCTCCTCGCGCGCCTCCACCGGGTCCCACAGCCGTACGGTGCGGTCGGCGCCCGCCGAGACCAGCCTCCTGCCGTCCGCCGCGAAGGCCACCGCGTTGATCCGCCCGGTGTGCCCGGCCAGGGAGGCGAGCTCCCCGTACGCCCCGGACGCCTCCCACAGCCGGACCGCGCCGTCCGCGCAGCCGGTGGCCAGGGTCCGCCCGTCCGGTCCGAAGGCCAGCGCCCGCGCACCCGTCGTACTCGCCGGGAGCACCGCCTGCGTCCGGTGGCCCCCGATGTCCCAGAGCCGCACCGGACCCTCCGTGGAGGCCGCCGCCACCGTCCGGCCGTCGGGGCTCACCGCCACCGCCCGGACCCGGCCGGCCAGGCCGAACGTCGCGGTGATCCCCCGGTCCGACATCCGCCGCAGCGTCACCGTCCCGTCCGAACTGCCCGTCACCAGAAGGTCGTTGCCCGGACCGAAGGCCACCGCGTTGACAGGACCGCCGTGCCCGCCGAGCCGCGCCACGAACGGCTGCGCCTGCGTACTGAGCAGCGCGCCGCGCGCCTCGCTCGTCGGCGACGCCCGGTACGCCTCGCCCGCCAGCAGCATCGAGGACTCCGGCTGCCCCGCCGCCAGCGCCGCCGACTGCAGCGCCAGCGCCCGCGACCGGGCCACCCGCTCCTGCCCGAGCGCCCCCGCCCGCTGCTGGTACGCCAGCCCGCCCGCGCCCACCGCCAGGACCAGCAGCACCACGAGCGTGGCCAGCATCCGCTGCCGCAGCCGCGCCTGGCGCTCGGCCTGCCGTTCGCGGCCGTCCCGCGCGGCCCCGCTCTCCCGCAGGAAGGCCGCCTCCAGCGGGCCGAGCACCGCCCGCCCGTCGAGCTCGTCGGCCCAGGAACGGGCGGTGTCCAGCCGCGTGCCCCGGTACAGGGCCGACGGATCACGGCCCTCGCGCTCCCACTCCTCCGCCGCGTGCG
Organism: Streptomyces sp. NPDC047014; assembly: GCF_040644195.1. Classification (NCBI taxonomy): domain Bacteria; kingdom Bacillati; phylum Actinomycetota; class Actinomycetes; order Kitasatosporales; family Streptomycetaceae; genus Streptomyces; species Streptomyces sp. NPDC047014. Next base: position 16,702 of record NZ_JBEYVX010000084.1, read on the forward strand.
CCAGCTGCTGGTGGATCAGCAGCCCCGCCCGGTCGGCCCGGATCCAGCCGCGCAGCCGGGGCCAGGCGTCGAGCAGGGCCTCGTGGGTGATCTCCACCGTGTCGCTGTCCAGGGTGATCAGCCGGGCCCGTACGAAGGCGTCGAGCGCGGCGGCGGCCGGACCCGCGTCGGCCAGCTGCTCCATCAGGGCCGTACGGCTCATCCGGCGGCGCGTGGCCCCCGTACCGTCGGCCAGGTGGACCAGCCGGACCAGGACGCGGCGCAGGGTGCGCTGCTCGGCCGGGTACAGCCCGGCGAACACCTCCTCGGCCGTACGGGCGACCGCGCCCCGGATACCGCCCGTGCGCTCGTAGCCGGCGACGGTCAGGGTGGCGCCCTCGCGCTGCTCCCAGGTGGCCCTCAGGGCGTGCGAGACCAGCGGCAGCGCGCCGGAGGGGATCCCGCCGGGCAGGTCCTCGCGCAGGCCCACATCGCGCAGCAGCACCGGCAGCAGCCCCGGTTCGAGGGCCAGCCCGGCGAGCCGCGCCGGGCCGGTGACCGACGCGCGCAGCTCGGTAGGGGTCATCGGGGGCAGGACGAACAGCCCGCCGGTGAAGACCGGGGCCAGCTCCGGCAGGTCCAGGCAGTTCCCGGAGAAGTCGGCCCGTACGCCGAGCACCACGACCGCCGGGTCGTACGGGGCGCCCTCCGCGCCGGGGGAGGCGAGCGCGCACAGCACCCGGACGAAGGCATGGCGCCCGGCCTCCTCGGAGCAGAGCGTGAACAGCTCCTCGAACTGGTCCACGATCAGCACCAGCCGCGGGGGCGGCGCGGGCTCCCCGGGGTCCGCCGCGGGCGGTCCCGCTCGCCGGTGCACCAGGTCGAGCAGGGCGTGCGGGTGGTCACGTAACTGCCCCGCGCTGATGCCCGTATCGCTGCCGAGGACCTTCGCGGCGCGGTCGAGCAGTTCCTCCAGGGGCCGGGCGGTGGGCGTGCAGCGCACCACGGGCCAGCCGCCCGCGCCCGGCATCGGGAGGTCGCCGCGCCGCAGCGCCGGCACCAGACCGGCGTTCAGCAGCGAGGACTTGCCCGCGCCCGAGGGGGCGACGAGCATCAGCGGGCCGGTGCCGATCCGCTCGAAGAGCCGTTCGGTCAGCTCGGCCGTGGCCCGCTCGCGGCCGAAGAACCAGCGGGCCTCCCGCGCGGTGAAGGCGGGCAGACCGCGGTAGGGGCACTCGCCGTCCGGGCGCGGCCCGCCGATCCGGGCGGGCGTGTCCCCACCGGTCCCGGAGGGATCCGTCTCCCGGGCCATCCGCAGCAGTTCACCCCCCGCGCCCAGGACATCGTCACAGCGCCGCGCGACATCGACGGTGACGGGCTTGACGCCGGTCTCGATCTTGCTGAGGTAGCCCTTGCTGTAATGGGTCTGCCGCGCGAGGTCCGCCAGGGACAGGCCGCGTTGCAGCCGCAGACGTCTCAGCTGGGCAGGGAAGGGCGGTACGGCGTCGTCGGATGCGTGCCGGCGGTCGGTGTCGGGCCGGCGGTCCGGATCCCCCAAAACATCCCCCATGGCGGTGCGCCCAGGCAGCGAGATGGCCGGGCCCAGGCTACCGCGAGCGGGGGGCGGGCAGGTGGATCATCCTGCCCGGACCACCGGGACGAGAACGGCAGGAGCCGCCGTGGGGGCGGCTCCTGTCGAGGTCCCGGGGCAGGTGTCACCGGTTGAGGCGCACGGAGTTGATGGGCGTGAGGTCGGCGTACACGCCGGTCCCGGCGGCGATGGTGCCGCCGCAGCCCGCGCCGTTGTAGCCGGTGCACAGGTTTGCGGTCGCACCGCCGTACTGGTTGTTCAGCACCCAGTGGTTCCCGAACTGGTTGCTCAGGTTGTGGGCCCCGTAGCTGTAGAAGATGTGCGTCGGCTTGACAGCCGGGTTCTGGTTCTGCGGGTAGATGCAGACGGCGCCGTCGGGGCAGCCGGCCCACGCGTCGGCGGGCTGGGCCTGGACGGTGCCGCTGAGCGCGACGACGGCGACGACGGACGTGGCGAGGGCGGCGGCGCCGCGGAACAGCTTGCGCATGGTTTCCCCTTGCGGTTCTTGCCTCGTGCTGACGTCCTCAGCCTGGCCCGGTCCGGCGGCCGGGTCGACGCGTTGCCCGTTGCCCGTCCCGCGCGCGGCCGGGAAACCCCCGCCGAGCAGCGGCGCCGTCCGGCAGCGGGCAACGGCGCGTACCGCCGGACGCGGTCCACCCGTACGGGCGCCGCCATGCCGCCGTTCGGCCACGGCACGTGCCGTTCCGCTCACCCAATGTGGCGATATCGCCCAACCGACCCATAACTTGAAATTCGTGACGAATCGACAACTGACCTCCCTCACGTGCATCGCAGTCGTCATGGCCGCCGGTCTCGGCGTGCTCGCGCCCTCCGCGTCCGCGGCCGGACTCCGCGTGCGCCCCGGCGACTCGATCCAGGACGCGGTGGACTCCGCACGGCCGGGCGACACCATCACCGTGCTGCCCGGCACCTACTACGAGAACGTACTGATCACCAAGCGGCTGACCCTGCGCGGCTACGGCGACCGCACGGTCATCAGGCCGCCCGCGGCCACGGCACCGGCCCCCGCGGCCCCGCTCCGCGCGGCCACCGCCTGCTCGCAGGCCGACACCGGCATCTGCGTCATGGGCACGGCGCAGCAGCCCGTCACCGGGGTGGAGATCCGCGCCCTGACCGTCTCGGGCTTCAAGCGCAACGGCATCTGGGCCTCCTACACCGACCGGATGAGCGTCGAGCGGGTCACCTCCGAGAAGAACGGCACCTGGGGCATCGCCCAGGAGCGCTCCACGCGCGGGATCTTCCGCAGGAACACCGCACGCGACAACGCCGAGTCGGGGATCTTCATCGCCAACACGGTCGAACGCGAGGGCGGCGCCACCGACACCCTCGGCGCCGTCGTCCGCGGCAACGAGCTGACCGGCAACCGCATCGGCGTCACCGTCCGCCGCGTCCGGAACCTCACCGTCGCCCAGAACACGGTCACCGGGAACTGCGGCGGGATCTTCGTCGTCGGCGACGAGGGCGAGCCCGGCGCCGGGGACCTGACCATCCGCGGCAACCGCATCCACGAGAACAACAAGTTCTGCAAGGGCAACAGCCGCCTGCCCGACATCCAGGGCGTCGGCATCGTCCTCACCGGCGCCGAGGAGACCGTCGTACGGTCCAACTCCATCCGCGGCAACGTCGGCGCCTCCCCGCTCTCCGGCGGGATCCTGCTCTTCAAGAGCTTCGTCGGCGCCACCAACACCGACAACGTCATCCAGGACAACGTGGTCCGCGACAACCGGCCCGCGGACCTCGCCAACCAGGGCACCGGCAGCGGCAACCGCTTCCTCGACAACCGGTGCGACACCTCCGTGCCCGCCGGGATGTGCTGACCGCTGTTCCCCCCGACCAGGAGAGACGAGGCCCGATGACCACGCTGAGCTCCGACCCCGCGCCCGCCACCGGCGCACCCGCCCCCACTCCCACCCCCGCCGCGCCGCAGGGCCCGCCCCCCGCCATGCGGATGCGCGAGCTCGTCTTCGGCGCCGCCTGCGCCGCCGCCGTACGCGCCGCCGCCCGGCTCCAGGTCGCCGACGCCCTCGACGCGGCGCCGGCCACCGTCACCGAGCTCGCGGCCGCCGTCGGCGCCGAACCGCAGCCGCTGCAACGGCTCCTGCGGGCCCTGTCCTGCTACGGCGTCTTCGCCGAGACCGAGGACGGCCGCTTCACCCACACCCCGATGTCACGGCTGCTGCGCGAGGACGACCCGCACAGCCTGCGCTACATCGCCCTGTGGTGCACCGAGCCCTGGACCTGGCAGGCATGGCCCCGGCTCGACGACGCCGTCCGCTCCGGCGGCAGCATCTTCCACGAGCTGTACGGCAAGGGCTTCTTCGACTACCTCCACGAGGACGCGCACGACTCCGCGCACGTCTTCAACCGGGCCATGACCACCTCCAGCACCCAGTCGGCCCTCGACGTCGCCGCCCTCCTCGACCTCACCGGCGTCCGCGTGGTCGCCGACATCGGCGGCGGGCAGGGCCACGTACTCGCCAGCCTGCTGGAGAAGCACCCCGAGGTCAGCGGCTTCCTGCTCGACCTGCCGGGCGTCGTCGCGAAGGCCGACCCCCGGCTGCGCGAGGGCGGGGCGCTCTCCGGACGGACCGGCATCGTCGCCGGGGACGTCCGCGAGTCGATCCCCGTCGAGGCCGACATGTTCATCATCAAGAACATCCTCGAATGGGACGACGAGAGCACCCGGCGCACCCTGCGCAACGTGGTCTCCGCCGCCCGCCCCGGCACCCGCGTCGTCGTCATCGAGAACCTCGTCGACGACACCCCCTCCATGCGCTTCACCACCGCCATGGACCTGATGCTGCTGCTCAACGTCGGCGGGGCCAAGCACACCAAGGAGAGCCTGTGCACCCGCCTGGCCGACGCCGGACTGGCCGTCGGTGACATCCACCCCGTCAACGCGTACCTGCACGCCATCGAGTGCACCGTGCCCGGGTGATCCCGCCCGGCCGCACCACGACGCCCCGGGACCGGCGGTGAACCGGTCCCGGGGCGTCGGCGCGCGGGTGGCGAGGCGCGGGTGGCGGGGCGCGCCCGTCGGCCCGGACGCGTCAGGTACCGGCCGTCAGGGCGGTGTTGACGAGGTCGAGGAACTCGCGCGGCGACTTGCACTTGTCCGCGTCGGACGGCAGCGGCCGGCTGTGCCGGTTCTCCAGCTCCCCGACGATGCCGAGCAGGCCCAGGGAGTCCAGCCCCCACTCGTCGAACGCCGAATCCGGGCGGTTCGCCATGTCGGCGGGGTCCACGGAGATCCCGGCGCCCTTCTTCATCAGCGAGGCCAGCTCTTCGATGGTGAGTCGATCGGTCATGACGGACTTCTCCTCAGGCTCGGTCCGGCGTACGCCGGTCGGTGATCAGGCGCATCTCGGAGCGCGCGAGGAACTGCGAGATCTCCTGGTGGGTGGTCGGGACGCCGTCCTTGGCGCTGTCGAGCAGCCGGGCCAGCACCGCCGCCTTGTGGCCGCCCTCCACACCCAGGCTCAGGGCGGGCCGGGCGTCCAGCGGGCCCCGCAGGTCGAGCAGGCGCACCACGATGTCGTCCCGCTGGAAGACCGTGCTCGCCTCGATCGGGTTCGTCACGTCGTCCACGGCCGTCTCGTCCTGCCGCGCCAGCAGCCGGGCCAGCGCCGTCCCGCACCCCGGCTTGGCCGGATAGAACAGCGCGTGCCGCCCGAGCCCCGGCTCCTCGCCGCCGCCCGCCGCGACATGGTGCACCGCGGGCAGCGCCGCACGGGTGAAGAAGGTCCGGGCCGACGCCGGGTCGGTCAGGTCCCGGTCCTGCTCCAGATACGGATTGATCGCCTCCTCCAGCGCCCGCACCTCGGGCTGCTGCGCGACATGCCGCAGCGCCGCCAGCAGATCGCCCTCCACCTCCAGCGCCCGCACGACGCGGTTGCCGTGCATGAACAGCGAGGTGCGGCGCAGCCAGGTCCGCTCGTCGACCCGCGCCTGCGGGGACGCGTACCCGCTCAGCAGCTTGGCCACGGCCGGTTCGCTGCCCGGCTTCACGGTGAAGGTCAGCGCGTGCCGCACGACGCCGTCGCCGCGCCGCGGGGCCACCTGGAGGTCGGTGAAGGACGCGGCGGAGGCGAAGGACGGTGCGGGGCCCATGCCGTCCCGGTCCGCGCCGCTGGCCCGCAGGACGCTGAAACGCAGCGAGCGGGTGTCCCGTACGCAGCCGTGCAGCGGCTGGACCGAGGCCAGGTGCTCCTCGCTGCTGACCCAGGCCAGGAACCGCGGCGCGCTCTCCCACTCACTGGTGATCAGCCACTGCGACGGGTTCTCGATCGACTGGCACAGCTCGTCCCGGATGTGCCCGGGGACGGAGGACACCTGCCGGTGCAGGCGGTCGTAGACCTCCAGGAACTGGTTCTGCGCACCGTCGTACAGATCCAGCAGCAGTACGACCCGAAGTCTCGAGTCGTCGAAGGCGGACTGGGATATCCGTTCCGACACGGCTGTCATCGTTCACACTCCTTCGAGACCACACGGTCGTCGCCACGGGGCGGCGCCACCCGAACCGATCGTGGGCCGGTAGCCCGGGAGGCGCGAGAGGGGAGAACCAAGCGGGTGAACGGGCGAGGGAACCCCGCTCGCACAGGGCATGGAAGAAGCCATGAAGGAAAACGTCGACCACCGCGTCCCGGTCCTCATCGTGGGCGGCTCACTGGTGGGCCTGTGCACCTCGCTGTTCCTCGGCCGCCACGGCATCACGCACATGCTGGTCGAGAAGCACGCGGGAACCTCGCTGCACCCGCGCGGGCGCGGTATCAACGTCCGGACCATGGAGCTGTTCCGGGTCGCCGGCGTCGAGGGACGGATCCGCGAGGCGGCCTCGGTCCTGTCGGACAACCACGGCATCCTCCAGGGCGGCTCGCTGACCGGTGACGACCAGGAGTGGCTGTTCGAGCAGATCGACCCGGGCGGCGCCCTCGCCCGGGTCAGCCCCGCGACCTGGTGCCTGTGCAGCCAGAACGACATCGAGCCCGTGCTGATGTCCGTCACCCCCGGCCTCGGGGCGGACCTGCGCTTCTCCACCGAGCTGCTCTCCTTCGAACAGGACGCGACCGGGGTCACCGCGCTCGTGAAGAACCGGGAGACCGGGGAGCACAGCACGGTGCGCGCCGACTACCTCGTCGCCGCCGACGGACCGCGCAGCCCCGTACGCGAACAGCTGCGCATCGGGCAGAGCGGTCACGGGGACCTCTTCCACAACGTGAGCATCACCTTCCGCTCGCGCATGCTCGCGGACGTGATCGGCGACCGGCGCTTCATCGTCTGCTACCTGACCAAGCCGGACGCCGACGGGGCGCTGCTGCCCGTCGACAACCACGAGAAGTGGGTCTTCCACGCGCCCTGGCACCCCGACCGGGGCGAGACGCTGGAGGACTTCACCGACGAGCGGTGCGTGGAGCACATCCGGCGGGCCGTCGGCGCCCCCGACCTGGACGTCGAGGTCACGGGCAAGGCGCCGTGGCACGCGGCCGAGCGGGTCGCGCAGCGGTACGTGGCCGGCCGGGTCTTCCTGGCGGGCGACTCCGCGCACGAGATGTCCCCGACCGGTGCCTTCGGCTCGAACACCGGCATCCAGGACGCGCACAACCTGGCCTGGAAGCTGGCGGCGGTCCTGGAGGGCGCGGCCGGTCCGGGGCTGCTGGAGACGTACGAGTCCGAGCGGCTGCCGGTGGCGCGGGCGACGAGCGAGCGCGCCTCGGCCCGTTCGGCGGAGCACAGCCACCCGGGCTACGAGCCGGAGCAGGCGGCCGCGCCGGTCGCCGCGCCGGTCGCCGCGTCGGCGGCGGGGCAGGCGGCGACCGGGCAGGCGGCAGGGCAGGCGGAGGGTGCGGAGCCGGGCGGGAAGGGCCCGCAGAACGGGGTGCTCTCCGTGGCCATGGGCTACCACTACGGCGAGGGCGCCGTGGTGGGCGCGGACCCGGACCTGCCCGTCGTACCGGAACGCATGCGGCTGGGCGGCGAGCCGGGCACGCGGGCGCCGCACCTGTGGCTGCGGGCGCCCGGGGATCCGGAGCCGCGGTCCACGGTCGACCTGTACGAGCGCTCCTTCGTCCTGCTCAGCTCCGAGGGCACGCCGTGGAGCGGAGCGGCCCGGTCCGTGGCCAAGCGCATGAACGTACGCCTGGTCGGCTACGGCATCGGCACGGGCCCGGAGGCCGATCTGGTCCCGGAGGACGGCGCCGACTGGGCCGGGGCGCACGGCACGGAGCCGGGCGGGGCGGTCCTGGTCCGCCCGGACGGCTTCGTCGCCTGGCGGGCCCCCCAGGCGGTGGCGGATCCGGAATCGGTCCTCGCCCGCGTCCTCACCACCCTGCTGGACCGGAACTGACCGGTCCGGAGCGGGCCGGGGCCGTCTCCTCCCCGGCGAGGGCGGCGACATGGGCGGCGACCGCGTCGAGGACGGCGGTGGCCGCCGCGTCGTCGCGGAGGACCAGGTGCTGGAGGGTCAGGCCGTCGGTCATGGCGGCCAGGTAGCGGGCCAGGACCGGGACGGGGACGCGGAGCACGAAGCCCATGCGGGCGCCGAGCTGTTCGATCAGCTCGGTGTAGGTGTCGGAGTACAGCGCGTACTGGCGGCGGGCCAGGTGCGCGAAGCCGGGGTGGCGCAGGGCGTACTGGGTGAGCTCGTAGGTGAGCAGGTGCTCGCCGGGGTGGGCGGCCACATGGTCCCAGTACGCCTGGAAGCCCGCGCGGACGGTCTCCTGGAGGGTGGCCTTCGGCTGGAGGGCTTCCCGTACCAGGGTGACGCTGTGCTCGGTGATCGCCGTGATGACGGACTCCAGGAGGGCCTGCTTGGAGTCGAAGCAGTAGTGGAAGACGCTCAGGGAGACCCCGGCTTCGGCGCAGACCGAGCGGGTCGTGGTGGCGGCGACGCCGTCGCGGGCCATGACGCGGATCGCGGCTTCCGTCAGCTGGCGTCGTCGTTCGGCCGACGGCATGCGGGGCATGGGGCTTCGGTCCTCTCGGTGCTGTGCTGCTGTGCGGGGTCGTGCTGCCGCGTGGGTGCGGTGCTGGTCGCGGGTGCTGTGCGGGTGCAGTGCGGGTGCCGTGCGGGCCCCGTGCGGGTGCCGGTCGCCGGTGCGGGAACGGCGTGGGGGCCGGCCCGGGCGGGGGCGGTGCGGCCCGGCCCCGGCCCCGCCGACCGGGGGCGGGGGGGGGCGGGGGCAGGGGGAGACGCCCCCCCCGTAGCGC
>NZ_JBEYVX010000085.1:0-25407 GCF_040644195.1 Streptomyces sp. NPDC047014
CGCATGGACGAACTCCGTGCGGAAGTCGGCATCGAACCCTTCGACGAGTACGTCGCCAAGTTCTCCATGGCGTGACGCCCGTTTCCCGTCGCGTCTGGTGGATCACTGCCCGGGCTCACCTGCCGCGGGCAATGATCCACCGGACAGGCCCTAGGGAACCACCGCCAGCCCGTCCAGCTCCACCAGCGCCTCCGCGTCCCAGAGCCGCACCACCCCCACCACCGCCATCGCGGGATAGTCCCGCCCCGCCAGCCTCCGCCAGATCCGCCCCAGTTCGGCCGCATGCGCGCGGTACGCGGCCACGTCCACCGCGTACACCGTCACCCGCGCCAGGTCCCCCGGAGCCCCGCCCGCCGCCGCCAAGGCCGTGAGCAGGTTGGCCAGGGCCACCTCGAACTGGGCCGGCAGGTCCTCCCCCACCACCTTGCCCGCACCGTCCAGCGCCGTCTGCCCCGCCAGGAACACCAGACGGGAGCCGGCGGCGGCCGTCACCGCGTGCGAGAACCCGGCCGGCGGGGACAGCTCCCCCGGATTGATCCGCTCCAGACTCACCGCCCCACCACCCCGCCGACCCCGCCAGCCCCACGCGCACCGCCAACCCCACCAGCCCCGCCAACCCCACCCGCCCCGCCCACCCCGTACAGCTCCTTCGCGATGATCGTCCGCTGCACCTCGCTCGCCCCCTCGTAGATCCGCGGCGCCCGCACCTCCCGGTACAGGTGCTCCAGCAGGTGCCCGCGGCGCAGCGCCACCGCCCCGTGCAGCTGGACCGCGTGGTCCACCACGTACTGCGCCGTCTCCGTGGCCAGCAGCTTCGCCATCGCCGCCCGCCGGGGCACATCCGCCGCGCCCCGGTCGTACGCGGCCGCCGCCGCGTACACCAGCAGCTGGGCCGCCTCCGTGCGCGTGGCCATCTCGGCCACCCGGTGCGCCACCGCCTGGAGGTCGCTCAGGGTGCCGCCGAACGCGGTACGGCCCGCCGTATGGGCGAGGGTGGCGTCCAGGGCGGCGCGGGCCATGCCCACCGCGAAGGCACCCACGCTCGGCCGGAAGCGGTTCAGGGTGTCCATCGCGACGCGGAAGCCGCGCCCCGGCTCCCCGAGCAGGTCCTCCCGGCCGGCCGGGACCCCGTCGAAGGAGAGCGAGCCGATCGGGTGCGGGGAGAGCATGTCCAGCGGCTGCCCGGTCAGCCCCGGGCGCTCCGCCGGGACCAGGAAGGCCGAGACGCCCTTGGAGCCCGCCCCTTCACCCGTCCGGGCGAACACGGTGTAGAAATCCGCCTCGGGCGCGTTGGAGATCCAGCATTTCTCCCCGTCGAGCCGCCAGCCGCCCGCCGGATCGGGCGCCGCGGCCAGCGCGAGCGCCGCCGCGTCCGATCCGGCCCCCGGCTCGCTCAGTGCGAAGGCCGCCACCGCCCGCCCCGCCCGCACCGGCGGAAGCCACCGCTCCCGCTGGGCCGCGCTGCCCGCCCGCAGTACCGGATAGGCCCCCAACCCCTGGAGGGCCAGGGCGGTTTCGGCTTCCGTGCAGCCGTAGGCGAGGGATTCCCGCAGCAGGCAGAGCTCCAGCGCGCCCGCGCCGAACACCCGCTCCAGCAGCCCCAGCTCGCCGAGCTCCGCCAGCAAGGGCCGGTTGACCCGGCCCGGTTCCCCCTTCTCGGCGAGCGGCCTCAGCCGGTCGGCCGCCAGTGCGCGCAACTGCCCGCACCACTCCTCCTGGTCCACCCCGAGCGCGAATCCGGTCATCCGAACATCCCCGCATCTATCGCGTCCTGTTGACTGCCGTCACCATCACGATACGCTCCTGGAAGCAGCTCCCGGCGGTGTCCGGGAGATCGGCGCACGGCCGGCCCCACCCCACCCCGGACCGCCGCAAGGGGGGCGAACCCGCCTTGGACCTCAAGCCTTCCGCTCACACCGACACCTTCGCCCGGGACCATCTGCCACCCCCGGACGCCTGGCCGGAGCTCCTCTTCGATCTGCCCGAGCTGGCCTACCCCGACCGCCTGAACTGCGGCGCCGAGCTGATCGACGGCACCCTGGCCCGGCTCGGCCCCGGCGGCGCCGAGCGCCCCGCCTTCCGCGGCGGCACCGGCGAGGTGTGGACGTACGGCGGCCTCCGCGAGCGCGTGGACCGGCTCGCGCACGTGCTGACCGCCGACCTCGGGGTGGTCCCCGGCAACCGCGTCCTGCTGCGCGGCCCCACCGGCCCCTGGCTCGCCGCCTGCTGGCTCGCGGTGATGAAGGCGGGCGCGGTGGCGGTGACCGTACTGCCCCAGCAGCGCGCGCAGGAGCTGGCCACGGTCTGCGCGATCGCCCGCGTCCAGCACGCCCTGTGCCACGCGGGCGTGCTGGACGACCTGGTCAAGGCCGAGGTCCCGGGGCTGCGCATCACCGCCTACGGGGGCGGCGGCGCGGACGACCTGCTCCGGCTCGCGGAGAGACACCCGGAGCCCTACGAGGCGGTGGCCACCTCCGCCGACGACGTCGCCCTGATCGCCTTCACCTCCGGCACCACCGGCCGCCCCAAGGGCTGCATGCACTTCCACCGCGATCTGCTCGCCGTCGCCGACACCTTCTCCCGGCACGTGCTGCGCCCCCGCCCCGACGACGTGTTCGCGGGCAGCCCGCCCCTCGGCTTCACCTTCGGCCTCGGCGGGCTGGTCGTCTTCCCGCTGCGGGCCGGCGCCTCGGCGCTGCTGCTGGAGGACGCCGTACCGCGCCGGCTGCTGCCCGCCCTCGCGGAGCACCGGGTGACGGTGCTGTTCACCGCCCCCACCGCCTACCGGACGATGCTGGACGCCCTCGGCCCGTACGACGTGGGCATGTACGACCTCTCCGCGCTGCGCCGCTGCGTCTCCGCCGGGGAGAACCTGCCCGCCGCGACCTGGCGGGCCTGGTACGAGCGCACCGGCCTGCGGATCGTCAACGGCATCGGGGCGACCGAGCTGCTGCACATCTTCATCTCCGCCGCCGAGGAGGAGGCCCGGCCCGGCGCCACCGGCCGCGCGGTCCCCGGCTGGCAGGCCCGGATCGTGGACGCCGCCGGACGCCCCGTCCCGGACGGCGCACCGGGGCTGCTGGCCGTGCGCGGCCCGGTGGGCTGCCGCTATCTGGCCGATCCCCGGCAGAGGGACTACGTACGGGACGGCTGGAACCTCACGGGCGACACCTACGTACGGGACGCGGAGGGCTGGTTCCGCTACGTGGCCCGCGCCGACGACATGATCATCTCAGCGGGTTACAACATCGCGGGCCCGGAGGTGGAGGAGGCCCTGCTCCGCCACCCGGACGTGACCGAGGCGGCCGTGGTGGGCCGCCCGGACGACCGGCGCGGGCAGGTGGTGGTGGCGTACACCGTGCTGCGCGAGGGGGCCGTCGTGACGGAGGACGCCCTGCGCTCCTTCATGCGGTCCGAGCTGGCCCCGCACAAGTGCCCGCGCTCCTTCGTCTTCCTTCACGCCCTGCCGCGCACCGCCACCGGCAAGCTCCAGCGCTTCCGCCTGCGCGATCAAGGAACGGCGGCGGACCGGCCCGAGCGCCTAGAGTGAAGCCGTGGTCGAGCAGCACACCCCGCGATCCCTGATCGTCACGTTCTACGGCGCCTACGGGCGGGCCTACGAGGGCCCCGTCCCGGTGTCCGCGCTGGTCCGCCTGCTGGGCGCGGCCGGTGTCGACGCGCCGTCCGTCCGCTCGTCGGTGTCCCGGCTCAAGCGGCGCGGCTTCCTGCTGCCCGGACGGGCCACGGACGGCTCGGCGGCGTACGGGCTCTCCGACGAGGCGCGCCAGCTGCTGGAGGACGGCGACCGCCGGATCTACGGCAGCCCGCGGCTGTCGGAGGAATGGCTGGTGGCGGTGTTCTCGGTGCCCGAGCAGGAACGGAGCAAGCGGCATCTGCTGCGCTCCCGGCTGGCCGGGCTCGGCTTCGGCGCGGTGGCGCCGGGCGTCTGGATCGCCCCGGCGCGGCTGGCGGAGGAGACCGCGCACACGCTGGAGCGGCTGCACCTGACCGCGTACGTGGAGCTCTTCCGCGGGGGCCACCTCGGTTTCGCCCCGACGGCGGAGGCGGTGGCCCGCTGGTGGGACCTGGCGGCGCTGGCCAAGCAGCACGAGGAATTCCTCGACCTGCACGAGCCGGTGCTGCGCGGCCTCCAGTCGGGCCCGGACCCGACCCCGGAGGAGGCGTACCGCGGCTATCTGCTGGCCCTGGACAGCTGGCGCCGCCTGCCGTACGCGGACCCGGGCCTGCCGCGCGAGCTGCTGCCCTCGGACTGGCCGGGCGACCGCTCGGCGGCGGTCTTCGCGGAGCTCCACGACCGGCTCCGGGACGCGGGGGCGGACTTCGCGCGACCCTGAGGCCGGGCGCGACGGGGCTTCGGCACTACGGGTCTCCCGCGCTACGGGCTCCCGCGCGGCGGAAATGCCGGTGCGGGCGGCGGAGCCGGCGCGGCAGGATGAGCCATGACCTGGAACTTCACCACCGACCTGGCCGCCTACCGGGCCGCCGCCGGCGCTGCCGTGGCCGCGCGGCCCGTGCCGAACACCCTGCTGCTGAGCGTCGCCGACGCCCTGGAGCGGCGCGGACTGCACGCCTTCGGCCCCGAGGCCCCCTTCTTCGGCTGGTGGACCGCGGCCGACGGCTCCGTCACCGGCGCCCTGCTGTGCACCCCGCCGCACCCCCTGCAACTGGGCTCGCTGCCGCCGGAGGCGGTCGCCGCGCTGGCCGGCGCCCTCGCCACCGAGCCGCTGCTGGCCGGGCTCGGCGGGATCAACGCCCGCCGCGCGGACGCGGACACCCTGGCGGCGGCCTGGGGCCGGCTCACCCGGGTCGTCGAGGAGCTGCGGCTGTACCGGCTGGCCGGACTGGTCCCCCCGGCGCCCGCCCCGGCGGGCCGGTCGCGGGTCGCCGCCGAGGCCGATCTGCCGCTGCTGCTCACGTGGATGGAGGCGTTCCACACCGAGCTGGAGATCCCGGCGGGCGCCTCGGAGGCGCTGGTGCGCGACCGGCTCTCGTACGGCGGCTTCCTGCTCTGGGAGGACGGCGGCGCCCCCGTCTCGCTGGCCTCCTTCTCCCGCCCGATCGGCGCGGCCTCCCGCGTCGGCCCCGTGTACACCCCGCCCGCCCTCCGGGGCCGCGGCTACGCCGCCGGGGCCACGCACGCGGCGAGCGGGGCGGCGTACGCGGCGGGCGCCTCGGAGGTCATCCTCTTCACGGACCTGGCCAACCCCACGAGCAACGGCATCTACCAGCGCCTGGGCTACCGCCCGGTGGAGGACCGCACCCGCATCGCCGCCGTCTAGGGCCTGTCCGGCCCCGATCCGCCGGACGGGCCCCAGGGCATCAGCCGCGGCCCGTCGGCGGAGTGCGGCTGCCCGCGCGGTACGGGGCGGGCCAGGGGGCCGCCGGGCCCGTGTAGGACTGCTCGGCGGCGGCGTGCAGGGTCCACTGCGGGTCGTAGAGGTGGGGGCGGCCGAGGGCGCAGAGGTCGGCACGGCCGGCCAGGAGCAGGGAGTTGACGTCGTCCCAGGAGGAGATGGCGCCGACGGCGATGACGGGGACGCCGAGGGCGTTGCGGATCCGGTCGGCGTACGGGGTCTGGTACGAGCGGCCGTACTCGGGGGCCTCGTCCGCGACGACCTGGCCGGTGGAGACGTCGACGGCGTCGGCGCCGTGGTCGGCGAAGGCGGCGGCGATCCGTACGGACTCCTCGGCGGTGGTGCCGCGGGGGGCCCAGTCGGTGGCCGAGAGGCGGACCGTCATGGGGCGGTCCTCGGGCCAGACCGCGCGGACGGCGTCGAAGACCTCCAGCGGGAAGCGCAGGCGGTTCTCCAGCGAGCCCCCGTAGGCGTCCTCGCGGTGGTTGGTCAGCGGCGAGAGGAAGCCGGAGAGCAGGTAGCCGTGCGCGCAGTGCAGTTCCAGGAGGTCGAATCCGCAGTCGGCGGCGCGGACCGCGGCCGCCGCGAACTCCGAGCGCAGGGCGGCCAGGTCCGCCCGGTCCAGGGCGCGCGGGAGGGCGGAGACGCCGGGCCGGTAGGGCAGGGCGGAGGCGGCCACCAGCGGCCAGTTCCCCTCGGGGAGCGGATCGTCCATGCCCTCCCACATCAGCCGGGTGGAGCCCTTGCGGCCGGAGTGGCCGAGCTGGACGCCGAGGGCGGTGCCGGGGGCGGTGGTGTGCACGAAGTCGGTGATCCGCCGCCAGGCTTCGGCCTGGTCCTGGGTGTAGAGGCCGGTGCAGCCGGGGGTGATGCGGCCCTCGGGGCTGACGCAGACCATCTCCGTCATGACCAGTCCGGCGCCGCCGAGGGCGCGGGCGCCGAGGTGGACGAGGTGGAAGTCGCCCGGCACGCCCTCCTCCGCCGAGTACATGTCCATCGGGGAGACCACGACCCGGTTGCGCAGGGTCAGCCCGCGCAGGGTGAACGGGGTGAACATGGGCGGGGTGGTCTCGTCGGGGCAGCCGAAGTCGCGTTCCACGGCCCGGGTGAAGCGGGCGTCGCGCAGCCGGAGGTTGTCGTGGGTGACGCGGCGGCTGCGGGTGAGCAGGTTGAAGGCGAACTGCCGGGCGGGCTGGTCGACGTAGCCGGACAGTTCCTCGAACCAGCGGCGGCTGGCGGCGGCGGCCCGCTGGGTGCTGGCGACGGCCGGGCGGCGGGCCTCCTCGTACGCGGCGAGGGCGGCCGGGACGTCGCCCGGGGAGGCGGCGACCGCCTCGGCGAGGGCGAGGGCGTCCTCGACGGCGAGTTTGGTGCCGGAGCCGATGGAGAAGTGGGCGGTGTGCGCGGCGTCGCCGAGCAGGACGGTGTTGCCCTGCGACCACTGCGCGTTGACGACGGTACGGAACCGGGTCCAGGCGGAGTGGTTGCCGCGCAGCGGGCGGCCGCGCAGGGCCTCGCCGAAGATCTTGGCGCAGCGGGCGGCGGACTCCTCCTCGTCGCAGAGGTCCAGTCCGGCGGCGCGCCAGACCTCCTCGCGCATCTCGACGATGACGGTGGAGGCGTCGGCCGCGTAGGGGTAGGCGTGCAGTTGCATGACGCCGTGCTCGGTCTCCGCGATCTCGAAGCGGAAGGCGTCGAAGGCGAAGTCGGCGGCGAGCCAGATGTAGCGGCAGCGGCCGGCCGTCAGGCTCGGCCGGTAGTGGGCGGCGCCGGCCTCGCGGATGGCGCTGTGGACCCCGTCGGCGGCGACCACCAGGTCGTGGGAGGCGGCCAGTACGCCGATGCCGGGGGCCTCGGCGCGGAAGCGGAGGCGGACGCCGAGCCCGGCGCAGCGCTCGTGCAGGATCTCCAGGAGCCGGCGGCGGCCGACGGCGGCGAAGCCGTGGCCGCCGGAGGTGAGCAGGCGGCCCCGGTGGACGACCTCGACGTCGTCCCAGCGCACGAACTCGGCGCCGAGGGCGGCGTGGACGACGGAGTCGGCGCGTTCGATGCCGCCCAGGGTCTCGTCGGAGAGCACGACACCGAAGCCGAAGGTGTCCTCGGGGGCGTTGCGTTCCCAGACCTCCACGGTGTGGCCCTGGCGGGCCAGCAGCGCGGCGGCGTACAGCCCTCCCGGTCCGCCGCCGACGACGGCGACCCGCAGTGCGCTGCCGACGTCCATGGCGCTACCTGCCCTCCCACTCCGGCGGCCGTTTCCCGGTGAAGGCCGCGTGGAACTCGGCGTAGTCCCGGCCGTTCATCAGCAGGGCCTGGGTGGAGGCGTCCAGCTCCACGGACGCGGCGAGCGGCATGTCGAGCTCGGCGGTGAGCAGGGCCTTGGTCTGCGCGTACGCGAGGGCGGGCCCGGCGGCGAGGCGCGCGGCCAGCTCGGCTGCGCGTACGTGGGCCTTGCCCTCGTCGGTGAGCTCGCTGAGCAGGCCGATCCGCTCCGCCTCCGCGGCCCGTACGGGCTCTCCGAGCATCAGCAGCCGGGTGGCGTGGCCGAGGCCGACGACGCGGGGCAGCAGGTAGGCGGCGCCCATGTCCCCGCCGGAGAGGCCGACGCGGGTGAAGAGGAAGGCGAAGCGGGCGGTGGGGTCCGCGATGCGGAAGTCGGCGGCAAGCGCGAGGACGGCGCCGGCGCCGGCGGCCACCCCGTGGACGGCGGCGATCACCGGGAAGGGGCATTCGCGCAGGGCGCGGACCACCTGGCCGGTCATCCGGTTGAAGTCGAGGAGCTGGGCGGTGTCCATGGCGAGGGTGGCGCCGATGATCTCGTCCACGTCCCCGCCGGAGCAGAAGCCGCGGCCCTCGCCGCCGAGCACGAGGGCCCGGACGGAGCGTTCCCGGGAGAGTTCCGCGAGGAGATCGCGCAGGTCGGCGTAGGCGCCGAAGGTGAGCGCGTTGATCTTCTCGGGGCGGTCGAAGGTGACGGTGGCGACGCCGTCCTGCCGGGTGACCCGGAGGTGCTGCCACCGTTCGGTCGCTGCTGAGGAACCGGTGAAGGGGCTCACAGGGCCGACGGTATCACCGTCTCGTGACTGCCGTCACAGAAACTCGACAAGGGACCTCTCGGACGCCTGCCGGGGGCCGGGCGGGAGCCTGTCGGGGGTCGGGCGGGAGCCTGTCGGGGGTCGGGCGGGATCGTTTTGGGGCGCCGGATCGTTGAAATCAGAAGCACGCCTGCGTCCCAGCAGGCGCACCGGACTCATGAACCACATCCAGCACACGCCCCCCACCCACCCGGGCCCCCACGGAAAGGACGGTCCCGCCGTGCCCGACCCCCGCGCCTGGCGGATCGTCCTGCCCCACACCCCGGCCGCCGTACGCCTCGCCCGCGCCCTCGTCCGTACCGCGCTGGCCGAGACCGGCATGCCCGTGGACCGGGACACCGCCGAGCTGCTGACCGCCGAGCTGGTCGCCAACGCTGTGGAGCACACCTGCGCCGACACGCCGGTCGAGCTGGTCGTGGAGCTGCCGGCGGAGGGCTGCCGCGTGGAGGTCCGCGACGGCGACCCGTGCCCGCCCGGGGACCTGTCGCCGCGCGCCGACGACAGCCACCCCGACCCCTGGCAGGAGCACGGCCGCGGACTGCTGCTCGTACGGGCCCTCAGCTCGGCCTGCGGTCACCGCAGCACCCCGGAGGGCAAGGCCGTCTGGTTCACCCTGCGGCCGCGCCAGGTGCTCCCGGCCGACGTATGACTATGCGTCATCCCGGGCGGCGGGCCGCCCGAGGGTGGCCACGAGCACGGCCTTGATGGTGTGCAGCCGGTTCTCGGCCTCGTCGAAGACGACCGAGTGCTCCGACTCGAACACCTCGTCCGTCACTTCCAGCGAGTCCAGCCCGTGCCGGTCGTGGATCTCCCGCGCCACCTTCGTCCCGAGGTCGTGGAAGGCCGGCAGGCAGTGCATGAACTTCACGTCCGGGTTCCCAGTGGCGCGCAGGACGTCCATGGTCACCGCGTAGGGGGACAGGGCCGCGATCCGCTCGTCCCAGACCTCCTTCGGCTCCCCCATCGACACCCAGACGTCGGTGACGACGAAGTCGGCCCCCGCGACGCCCTCCGCGACCTTCTCGGTGAGGGTGATCCGGGCCCCGCTGCGCTCCGCCAGCCGGTGCGCCTCGGCCACGACCGCCTCCGCGGGCCAGTAGGAGCGGGGCGCGACGATCCGTACGTCCATGCCCAGCAGGGCCCCGGTGACGAGGTAGGAGTTGCCCATGTTGAAGCGGGCGTCCCCGAGATACGCGAAGGTGATCCCGTCCAGCGGCTTGGCGGTGTGCTCGGTCATGGTGAGCACGTCGGCCAGCATCTGGGTGGGGTGCCAGTCGTCGGTGAGCCCGTTGAAGACGGGCACGCCCGCGTGCGCGGACAGCGCCTCGACGGCCTCCTGGCTGTCACCCCGGTACTCGATCCCGTCGAACATCCGGCCGAGCACCCGGGCGGTGTCCCGGACGGACTCCTTGTGCCCCATCTGGGAGCCGGCCGGGTCCAGGTAGACGGTGTGCGCCCCCTGGTCCGCGGCCGCCACCTCGAAGGCGCAGCGGGTGCGCGTCGAGGTCTTCTCGAAGATCAGCGCGATGTTCCTGCCCTGGAGGCGACGCTGTTCGGCCCCGGCCTTCTTGGCCGCCTTGAGCTCGGCGGCGAGCTCGATCAGGCCGCGGAACTCGGCGGCCGTGAAGTCCAGCTCCTTGAGGAAACTGCGGCCTTGCAGGTCGGGGGCCATGGGGGTCGCTCCAGCGTCACGGTGACAGGGGGATGCTGGAAGTCTATACGACCGCCTGTATTGATATACAGACCCCTCCCCCGGCTCCTCCCCCGGCCTCTCCCCGACCCCTCCCCGGCCCGCCCCGCCAGCCCCCTCAGACCGCGTCGCGCTCCACCGGACAGCTCATGCAGCGCGGCCCGCCCCGCCCCCGGCCCAGCTCGCTGCCCGGGATCTCGATCACCTCGATCCCCTGCTTGCGCAGGTGCGTATTGGTGGTGACGTTCCGCTCGTACGCCACCACCACCCCCGGCTCCACGGCGAGCACGTTGCACCCGTCGTCCCACTGCTCCCGCTCCGCCGCGTGCACGTCCTGGGTCGCGGTCAGCACCCGGATGGAATCCAGCGAGAGCGCCGCCGCGATTGCCCGGTGCATATGGTCCGCCGGGTGGTCGGTCACCTTCAACTCGTGCGCCCCGGCGCCCGGCTCGATCGTGTAGGAGGGGAGCATGCCCAGTCCCGCGTACTGAGTGAACGTATCTCCGTCCACCATCGTCATCACCGTGTCCAGGTGCATGAAGGCCCGTGCCTTCGGCATGTCGAGCGCCACGATGGTCGTCGCCGAACCGGCGGCGAACAGACCCCGGGCCAGCATCTCCACCGCCTGCGGTGTGGTCCGCTCGCTCATCCCGATCAGCACCGCGCCGTTGCCGATCACCAGCACGTCCCCGCCCTCGATGGTCGACGGGTAGTCCGCCTGCCCCTGCGACCAGTAGTGGAAGGCGCCCGAGGAGGTGAAGAGCGGGTGGTGGCGGTAGATCGCCTCGAAGTGCACGGTCTCGCGCTGCCGGGCCGGCCAGCGCATCGCGTTGATGGACACCCCGTCGTAGATCCAGGCGGAGGTGTCCCGGGTGAAGAGGTGGTTCGGCAGCGGGCCGAGCAGGAAGCCGTCCAGGTCCAGGGCGTGGAAGCGCACCGAGACCGGCTCGGCGTGCCGCGCCAGGAACTCCCGCTTGGTCATCCCGCCGATCAGCGCCTCCGCCAGCTCCGCCGAGGACAGCCCGTCGAACGCCTGCCGCAGATGGTCGGTGGCGAGCGGCCCGTACTCCTTCTCGTCGAAGACCCGGTCCAGTACGAGGTGGCGCGCCTCCGGGATCTCCAGGGCCTCGCACAGCAGGTCACCGAAGAGGTGGACCTCCACGCCCCGGTCGCGCAGCACGTCCGCGAAGCCGTCGTGCTCCTGGCGGGCCCGGCGCACCCACAGCACGTCGTCGAAGAGGAGCGCGTCCTTGTTCCTCGGCGTGAGCCGCTTCAGCTCCAGGTCGGGCCGGTGGAGGATGACGCGGCGCAGCCGCCCGGTCTCGGAGTCGACATGGAATCCCATGCCCTACACGTTCGCAGACCGGGCGGCCTTTTGAGGCGGGGTCGGCTCAGCGGGGCATCGCGACGCCGAGAAGTGCCTCCGGAGCACCGGTGATTTCCGGCGTCAGGAGGCCCAGCTTGGGCGTGGTCAGGTTCGGCAGGCCGAAGTTGGAGCCGTCCGGCATCGTCAGCGGCGCCCCGACGACCGCGCCCGGGGTGCGGGTGCGGACGGTGGTGGAGGGCGACTCCACGGAGCCCTCGCCATCGGTCTCCGGCCGGCCCGCCAGGTTCGGCAGCGGGGAGGTCACCAGGGTCTGCCCCAGCTCGGTGGCGATCGGGACGGACGGGAGCAGCGGGGTGGGCAGCATGTCCCCCTTGTGCATGCGGGGCGCCTCGGGCGCTCCGACGACCGGCAGCGGCACGCCGGTGGCGATGCGCGGCACGTCCATGCCCGTGGTGGCCTCCACCCCTTCGAGGGGGACGCCCACCGGCACCCCGTCGGCCAGGGCCGGGGCGGCCGCGCCGGACACGGCCATACAGGTCAAGAGCGCCGCAATGCTTCCGCGCGCGGTCATCTTCATAGGTGACGTTCCGTCCTTCCGGGGTGGCGGTCGTTCCGCTGCCCTGGATGAACGATCCCGCCGGTGCTTTCCCCGGCGTTCTCCGCGAAAGTTCCCCCATACGACCTAATTCGAGGGCCTGCGGGGGCACCGCCTTTACGGCCCGGAGGGTTCCGGGCCGTGAAGGCGCCCCGGCTCACAGCCGGGGGTCGACCGGCTCCGACTCCAGGGCGAGCACCGCGAACACGGCCTCGTGGACCCGCCACAGCGGCTCCCGCGCCGCCAGCCGGTCCAGCGCCTCCAGCCCGAGCGCGTACTCGCGCAGGGCCAGCGAGCGCTTGTGCCCGAGGAAGCGCTCCCGCAGCCGCTCCAGCTGTTCCGGACGCGTGTACTCCGGGCCGTAGATGATCCGCAGGTACTCCCGGCCGCGAACCTTGAGCCCGGGCTGCACCAGCCGCCCCTTGCGGTCCTTCGCGTACGCCGCGAGCGGTTTGACGACCATGCCCTCGCCGCCGGCGGCCGTCAGCTCCAGCCACCAGTCGGTGCCCGCGCGGACGGAGTCCTCGTCCCCGGTGTCCACCAGCACGCGGGCGGTGCGGCGCAGCAGGCCGGTGCCGCCGGGGGTGCCGGGATCGTCCGCCGCGACCAGCCGGTCCAGCCAGGACAGCTGCTCGTCGTGCGGTACGGCGGCCAGCGACCGCCCCTCGGCCGCCAGCAGCTGGAACGGCGCGAACCGTACGCCCTCCAGC
Organism: Streptomyces sp. NPDC047014; assembly: GCF_040644195.1. Classification (NCBI taxonomy): domain Bacteria; kingdom Bacillati; phylum Actinomycetota; class Actinomycetes; order Kitasatosporales; family Streptomycetaceae; genus Streptomyces; species Streptomyces sp. NPDC047014. The sequence goes on from NZ_JBEYVX010000085.1 coordinate 12,790, forward strand.
CCGTCGGTGGTCCAGCAGTAGCGGCGGTACGCCTCGGTGAAGGCCGCCGCGTCCGCGGCCCGCCCGCGCTGGCGCTCCAGCAGCCCGCCGGTGTCGACGCCCCGGCCGGCGGCCGCCTCCAGGGCGGCGAGCACGTCCGGGAAGACGGCGCCGGAGGCCGCGCCGACGGCGGCGTACTGGTGGCGCAGCAGCCCGGCGGACTTCAAGGACCAGGGCAGCAGTTCCCCGTCGAGCAGCAGCCAGTCGGTGCCCAGCTCCTCCCACAGCCCGGCGCCGGTGACGGCCGCCCGCAGCCGGGCCAGGACCTCCTCGGTGACCTCCGCCTCCTTGAAGAAGGGGCGGCCGGTACGGGTATACACCGAGCCCGTGGGGCCGTCGGTGCCGAACCGCGCGCGGGCCGCGTCGGCGTCCTTGCAGAGCAGCACGGTGGCGCGGGAGCCCATGTGCTTCTCCTCGCACACCACCCGGTCGATGCCGTCCGCCCGGTACTGGGCGAACGCCTCGGCCGGGTGCTCCAGGTAGCCCTCTTCACGGGAGGTGGCGGTCGGCGCCATGGTGGGCGGCAGGTACGGGACCAGCCGGGGATCCACCGCGAAACGGCTCATGACCTCCAGGGCGGCGGCCGCGTTCTCCTCGCGGACGGTGACGTTGCCCAGGTGGCGGGTCTCCACGACCCGGCGCCCCTGGACGTCCGCCAGGTCCAGCGGACGGCCCTCGTGCCCGCCCGGCACCTCGGCGACGAGCGGCTTGACCGGCTCGTACCAGACCTTTTCGGCCGGTACGTCGACCAGTTCGCGCTCGGGCCAGCGCAGGGCGGTCATCCGGCCGCCGAAGACGGCGCCGGTGTCGAGGCAGAGGGTGTTGTTGATCCAGGAGGTGTCCGGGACCGGGGTGTGGCCGTAGACGACGACGGCCTTGCCGCGGTAGTCCTCGGCCCACGGGTAGCGCACGGGCAGGCCGAACTCGTCCGTCTCGCCGGTGGTCTCCCCGTAGAGGGCGTGCGAGCGGACCCGGCCGGAGGTGCGGCCGTGGTACTTCTCGGGCAGGCCGGCGTGGCAGACCACCAGACGGCCGCCGTCGAGCACGTAGTGGCTGACGAGGCCGCGGATGAACTCCCGCACCTCCTCGACGAACTCCTGCGGCTCCCGCTCCAGCTGCTCGATGGTCTCGGCGAGGCCGTGGGTGCGCTGGACCTTGGATCCCTTGAGGTAACGGCCGAGCTTGTTCTCGTGGTTCCCGGGCACGCACAGGGCGTTGCCGGACTTCACCATGCCCATCACGCGGCGCAGCACGCCCGGACTGTCCGGGCCGCGGTCGACGAGGTCGCCGACGAAGACGGCGGTGCGTCCCCCGGGGTGGACGCCGTCCTCGTAGCCGAGCTTGGCGAGCAGGGTCTCCAGCTCGGAGGAGCAGCCGTGGATGTCACCGACGATGTCGAAGGGGCCGGTGAGGTGGGTGAGGTCGTTGAACCGCTTCTCCAGCACCACCCTCGCGCTGTCGGCCTCCTCGACCGAGCGCAGTACGTGGACCTTGCGGAAGCCCTCGCGCTCCAGTCCGCGCAGGGAGCGCTTGAGGTCGCGGCGGTGCCGCTGGATGACGGCGCGCGGCAGCCCGGCCCGGTCGGGGCGGGCCGCGTTGCGCTCGGCGCAGACGGATTCGGGCATGTCGAGCACGATGGCGATGGGCAGGACGTCGTGCTCGCGGGCGAGCCGCACCAGCTGGCGGCGGGCCTCGGGCTGGACGCTGGTGGCGTCGACGACGGTCAGCCGTCCGGCGGCGAGCCGCTTGCCGGCGATGTAGTGCAGGACGTCGAAGGCGTCGCGGCTGGCGCTCTGGTCGTTCTCGTCGTCGCTGACCAGGCCGCGGCAGTAGTCGGAGGACAGCACCTCGGTGGGCTTGAAGTGCTTGCGGGCGAAGGTGGACTTGCCCGATCCGGTGGCCCCGATCAGGACGACGAGGGACAGGTCGGTGACGGGCAGGGTGCGCGGCCGCGGGGTCTCTGCGACTGCCGGGCTCTGCGGGGTGGTCTCGGTCATGCTGCCTCGTCCTCCTTCGGGGTGTCGTCGGTGCGGGTGAAGACGGCCATCTGCGTCGGCGGGCCCACCTCGGGGTCGTCGTCGCCGACGGCGACGTAGGCGACCGCGTAGCCGTGGCGCCGCGCGACCTCGCCGGCCCAGGCGCGGAACTCCTCGCGGGTCCACTCGAAGCGGTGGTCGCCGTGCCGGACGTGGCCGGCGGGCAGGGTCTCCCAGCGGACGTTGTACTCGACGTTCGGCGTGGTCACGAGCACCGCGCGGGGGCGGGCCGCGCCGAACACCGCGTACTCCAGGGCGGGCAGCCGCTCCGGGTCCAGGTGCTCGATGACCTCGCTGAGCACGGCCGCGTCGTATCCGGCGAGCCGCTGGTCGGTGTACGCGAGCGAGCCCTGGAGCAGCGTGACGCGCGCGCTCTGCCGCTCGCCCAGACGCTCCAGGCGCAGCCGCCGGGCGGCGATGTTCAGGGCGCGCACGGAGACGTCCATGCCGACGATCTCCGTGAAGGACACGTCCGCGAGCAGCGCCTGGAGCAACTGGCCCTGTCCGCAGCCGAGGTCGAGCACCCGGGCGGCGCCCGCTGCCCGGAGCGCCGTGAGGATGGCCTCGCGGCGGTGCGCGGCGAGCGGTACGGGCCGTTCCGGCGTGTCCGCTTCCTCGTCCACGGCGTTGTCGATCTCCTCGACCTCGCTGCCGTCGGACTCGGCGAGCCGGACCAGCTCCAGCCGCTCGATGGCGTCCTGGGTCAGCCGCTTGTGGCGGGCCAGGTAGCGGGAGCTGATCAGCGCGTGCTCGGGGTGGGCGGCGAGCCAGCCGTCACCGGCGCGCAGCAGCTTGTCCACCTCGTCGGCGGAGATCCAGTAGTGCTTGGCGTCGTCGAGCACCGGCAGGAGCACGTACAGCTGGCGCAGCGCGTCCGCGAGCCGCAGCTCGCCCTCCAGTACGAGGCGTACGTAGCGGGATTCGCCCCACTCGGGGAAGCGCTCGTCCAGCGGCAGCGGTTCGGCCTCGACGCGGTCCCAGCCGAGCGGTTCGAAGAGCCGGTGCACGAGCGCGGCGCCGCCGCGGGCGGGCAGGACGGGGATCTCGATGCGCAGCGGACGCGCCTGTTCCGGCAGTTCCGGGCGCAGGGCGCAAATGCCCCTGAGGGCGGTGCGGAAGACCCCGCTGAGCGCGACGGCGAGCAGCGAGGAGGCGGCGTACGGGCGGTCGTTGACGTACTGCGCGAGCGCGGCGTCGGGCGCGCCGCCGCGGCCCTTGCCCCTTCCCCGGCGCACGAGCGCGACGGGGTCCACCTCCAGCATCAGCGCCGCCGTGCACCGCTGGGCCGTGGCCTCGGGGTAGAACACGTGGGCCGTGCCATGGGACTGGCTTTCCACGCGTACGCGGTCGGGGTGCTTGTGCAGCAGAAAGCCCAGGTCAGTCGCCGGATTCTCGGCGTCCCCGGTGGTGGTGATCGTAAGGAACATGCGTTTCAGGATGACGTGGGGCCAGTGCTCGGGCCAACGGTTTTACGTGGGCCTTCTTTCCATGGAGTTCGGTAAAAACAAGTACGATCTTCAACTTCCTGGATAAGCTCGCGCGCCCCGCACCCGTGCCGGCTTTCCAGGAGATCCGTGTACCCGCACCCGCAACCGCACCCGTACGCCCACGCACCGGCCCCCGCGCCCGCCCGGCGCTGGTGGCAGCATCCCGCCCTGATCATCACCGCGCTCGTACTCCTGCCGCCCGTGGGGATCGCCCTGGCCTGGACGAGCCAGTGGCAGCGGACCCAGAAGATCGTCACCACCGTGCTCTCGGGCGTCTGGTTCCTCATACCGCTGCTGTCGGACGGGCCGGAGAAGCAGCCCGGCGCGGACGCCCGGCCCCAGGCGGCCGCCTCGCCCGCCCCGAGCGCCAGCCCCTCCCCGACGCCGACCGCGGCGCCCACACCCGCGGTGAACGCCACCCCGCTGATGCCGGAGATCGTCGGCCAGCCCTTCGGGCAGGCGGAGAGCATGGTGGAGGCCCTGATCGACGGCGAACTCCAGGCGCGCAGCGCCTACTCGGACGTGCCGCTGCCCGCCGACCACGGCACGTGGACCGTCTGCTTCCAGGACCTGAAATCCGGGACCGTGCTGGCCGCGCAGTACGCCACCCCCGTCGCGCACGTGGTGGCGCGGGGCACGAACTGCCCCGCCGCGCCGAACACCGCACTGCACCCCGCGCCCGCGCCGACGCCCTCCCCCACGCCGCCTCCGGCCCGGCCGAGCGCGCCTGCCGACACCTCGGACGATTCGGGCACCTCGGGTGGTTCGGGCGGTTCGGGCGGGTCGAGTGGCGGCTCCGCGTCGGGCGGGTCGAGTGGCGGTTCCAACGGTGGTTCCAGCGGTGGTTCCAGCGGTGGTTCCAGCGGTGGTTCCAGCGGTGGTTCCAGCGGTGGCGGCGGCAGCGTCTCGTACCGGAACTGCGCCGCCGTACGGGCCGCCGGCGCCGCCCCGATCCACCGCGGCGACCCGGGCTACGGACGGCACCTCGACCGGGACGGCGACGGCGTGGGCTGCGAGTAGCGGCGGGCCGTCACCCCAGGCCGCGCAGCTCGCGGCCCAGGGCGGCGACCCGGTCGGGGCCGATCCGGCAGCAGCCGCCGAGCAGTCGGGCCCCCGCACGCTGCCAGGCCGCCACGGGCCAGGCGGCGGGGGTCCCGGGCGGCGGAGCCCAGGTGGCGGTGGGCGCGTCCCACACCGAGCCGTCGTTGGGGTAGGCCAGCAGCGGCTTGCCGGTGACGGCGGCCGCCGCCCCGAGGGCCGGGAGCACGTCCTCCGGATCGCAGCAGTTGACGCCGACCGCGATCACCTGCGGGGAGCCCGCGGCGAGGGCGAAGGCGCCGGGGAGGGCGTGCCCGGAGCGGGTGCGGCCCCCGGCCACGGTGTAGCTCAGCCAGGCGGGGGCCTCCGTCTCCGCGAGCACGGTCAGTACGGCCTCGGCCTCGTCGGGGTCGGGCAGGGTCTCCACGGCCAGGACATCGGGCCCGGCGGCGAGCAGTGCCTCGATGCGGGGCCGGTGGAACTCGGCCAGCCGGGCCACGCTCAGCCCGTAGCGGCCGCGGTACTCGGAGCCGTCCGCCAGCACCGCCCCGTACGGGCCGACCGAGGCCGCCACCCACACCTCGTGGCCGGCGGCCTCGGCGGCGCGGGCGGCGAGGGTGACGCTCCGGTGCAGCAGGGCGGTGGTCCGGGCGCGGTCGCGGCTTCCGGCGGCGGGGGTCCCGTAGCCGATCTGGTAGCTGGCGGTGATCAGGACCTCGGCGCCGGCCCGGGCGTAGGCCGTGTGGGCGGCCTCCACCTGCTCCGGGCGCTCGTCGAGCACCCGGCCCGTCCACATGCCGCCGGAGAGGTCGCAGCCCTGGGCGGCGAGCTGGTTGCTGAGCCCGCCGTCGAGGAGCACCGGCCGCCGGGCCAGGGTCTCGGCGAGCGGGCCGGAAGCGCGCGGCATCGGTGGCGGCTCCCCTCAGCCGAGCTGGGAGAGCACCTGGGCGGAGATCAGCTCCAGGTGGTCCAGGTCGTCGAGGTCGAGCAGTTGCAGGTAGGCGCGGGAGGAGCCGACGGCCTCGTAGGCGCCGAGCTTGTCCACCACCTCGGCGGGCGAACCGGCCAGGCCGTTGGCCTTGAGCTCGTCCACCTCCCGGCCGATGGCGGCCGCGCGGCGGGCCACCTCGGCGTCGTCCTTGCCGACGCAGACCACGAGGGCGTTGGAGTAGACGAGGGCGTCGGGCGCGCGCCCGGCCTCCGCCGCCGCCTCCCGGACCCGGCCGAACTGCCGCTCGCTGTCGGCGATCGACGCGAAGGGCATGTTGAACTCGTCCGCGTACCGGGCGGCGAGCCGCGGGGTGCGCTTGGCGCCGTGGCCGCCGACCAGGACGGGCACCTTGGCCTGGGCCGGCTTCGGCAGCGCGGGCGAGTTCTCCACGCGGTAGTGGCGGCCCTCGTAGTCGAAGGTGGCGCCGGGCGCGGTGGCCCACAGGCCGGTGACGATGGCCAGCTGCTCCTCAAGCCGGGACATCCGGTCCGGCGGGAAGGGGATCCCGTATGCCTTGTGCTCCTCCTCGAACCATCCCGCGCCCAGGCCGAGTTCGACCCGGCCGCCGGACATCTGGTCCACCTGGGCGACCTGGATGGCGAGCACTCCGGGCAGCCGGAAGGTACCCGCCGTCATCAGGGTGCCGAGGCGGATCCGGCGGGTCTCGCGGGCCAGGCCCGCGAGGGTGATCCAGGCGTCGGTGGGGCCGGGCAGGCCGTCCGCCGATCCCATCCGGAGGTAGTGGTCGGAGCGGAAGAACGCGTCAAAGCCGAGGTCCTCGGTGGCCTTGGCCACGGCCAGCAGCGTCTCGTAGCTCGCGCCCTGCTGCGGTTCGGTGAAAATGCGAAGATCCATGCCACCATCCTGCCCGCCCGCCCCCTCCGCACCGGGGCGAACCTCCACCGACCCGCCGTACCACCGGACCGGGGCGCCGGACCGGCCCGCCCGGTCAGGAGACGCCCGAGGCGGAGCCGTGCTCGCGGACCGTCATACGGCGCAGGAGCGCCCGTACCCGGTCGCTGGACTCGTCCGCCGCGTCGATCGACTCTATGCACTGCCAGTAGAGCGTCTCGTCATCCGTCCCGCAGGCCACCCCGACCAGGGCTATGCCCACTTCCCCGAGCAGCGCCTGGAGCCCGAGCAGCGCCTGCCGCACATCCGTGACCCCGCTCAGCTGCGCCGCCCGCGGCGGGCGGGCGGGGGCGCTGCCCTCGCCGCGCAGGGCCGCCCGGTCGAGCACCCCGCAGCCTCTGCCTCCCGCTTCCCCCAGTCCCCTTGCCTCCGATCTGAGCTCCGGCGGTCCGGTGACCGCCAGCCAGCTCCCCACTCCCTGCGCCAGCGCCTGGGCCTGCCATGCCTCGCCGACGATGTCCCATGCCGGTCCGCTCTGCGCCAGAGCGTGCCGGCCGGCCGCGATGAGCCGTACCGCTTCCATATGCCGTCCCCCGTCCGCACGACACCCCGCTGTCCTCACCACTACCCAGAGTGAGGGCAACGGGCCAGTAAAGCCAGGGGTATTCGGAAAATGTGGACAGAATCGTGATTGTGGAGGAGTCCATCACTCCGAAGAGTGACGATTTGGTGCCGGCTCCTCCTTCACGGGGAAGCGCAGCTCGTTCCTCTCGATCTTCGCGGCGAGCGCATCCAGCACATCCACCCCCAGGACCTCACAGAACTGCAGCAGGTACGCGAGCACGTCCGCCACCTCATCGGCCACGCGGTGCGCGGATTCCGGTTCCTCCATGACCCGCGCCGACTGCTCCGGCGTCAGCCACTGGAAGATCTCGACCAGTTCGGCCGCCTCCACGCTCAGCGCGACCGCCAGGTTCTTCGGGGTGTGGTACGGCTCCCAGCCGCGCGCCGCCGCGAAGCGTGCGAGGCGGCGCTGCAACAGGTCCAGCCGCTCCTCGGGCCGCCCGGCGCCTTCCGCCTCGTCACGGCCGGGATTCTGCGTCTCGTTCATGGCGTCAGGTCTACCACCGCCACACCCTCCGCGCGGCGGGCGGCGGCCGCGGTCCCCTCCCCCACCGCCGCCACCAGCCGGATGTGGCCGCGGCCGCAGGACAGCAGGGCCAGCCGCAGCAGTTCGGCGCTCTGCCCGCCGTCCAGTCCGGAGTCGAGGCCGTCGGCGAGCACGGTCAGCGCCTGCCGGGCGGAGAGCAGTTCCGCGGCCGGGTCCACGTCGAGCACCCCCGGGCCGGTCAGCAGCACCAGCGCCAGGGCCAGGAAGCGGAGTTCGCCCGCGCCGAGGCGGGCCAGGTCCGTGGCGGGCCGGCCGGGCCCCCGGTCCAGTACCGCGACGACGGGCCCGTCGGCGGGCGCCCGTACGTCGAGCCCCGCGACGGTTCCGGCGCAGCCGGTACGGGCCGCCGCGGTCAGCAGCGCGTGCCGGGTGCCGCATTCGGTGCGGGTGCGGCGCAGGACGTCGGCCAGGTTGGCGCAGTCCCCGAGCAGCCGCCCCTCGCCGGGCGGGACGGGCGCGCGCATCCGGTCCGGCCGGGGGTCGCAGGGGAACACCGCGCGCAGGGCGACGACGGCCTGTTCGGCGGCGGCCAGGACCCGGCGCTGCCCGGCGGTGGATCCGGCGACGCGCAGCGGCAGCAGGGCCGTGCCGAGCCGGTCGTCGGGGAGCGGGGCGCGGGTGACGCCGACGGCGCCGCCGGTCAGCCAGGCGGCCTGGACCGAGCGCCGGCCGGGGTCGCGCAGGGCGGTGGCGAACAGGATCTCGCCGTCCTGGGAGAGGCGTTCGCCGACGATCCGCAGCGCGGGCTCGGCCTGCACGGCGAGGTCGAGCCGGACCGGCCCGGCGGGCCCGTCGACCGTACAGCCGAGGCGGAAGCCGCGGCGGCCCTGCGCGTCGGGGACGGCGCGGTCGGGGATACGGGCCGGCGCCTGCGGGAACGCCTCCTCCAGGGCGGCTCCGGAGCCGAGCCGCGCGAGGGCGGCGTAGGCGTCGAGCACCTGGGACTTGCCGCTGCCGCTCGGCCCGGCGAAGAGGGTGACGGGCTCCAGCGGGAAGACGGCGGCGCGGTGCGGCCCGAAGGCGGAGAGCCGCAGCTCGGTGAGGACGGGGCGCGGCTGCGGCCCCCGCTCCGGTGCCCGCCCGGCGGCGGATCCGGGCGCGGTGGCCTGCGCGGGAACGGTGGGCGGCGGTTCGGCGGGTACGGCGGCGGCGCATGCGGGGTCGGCGGCGGCATGCGGGACGGCGGGTGCGGGCGGGGGCGTGGGTGCGGCGGCGGCTGTCTCGGCTAACGCGGCGGCGGCATCGGGAGGGCCGGCCGCGGGGCTCGCGGGAGACCTCTCGGGCGGGCCCGCCGCGTGGGCCGGGGTGTCCAGGGTGGCGTCCATGCGCCGGACGGTACGGCCCGCCGGGCCCCCCGGGACCCCGGCGAACCGTTCCGTCGTACGGACCTTCCTACGATCGGGGGACGGCCGCCGCGGCGATGCCCTCGACCTCGGTGCCCACCGGCGCCAGCAGGAAGACGTTCCGGTCGACCCGGTGCATGCCGCTGCCGAGCCCGAAGACCACGCCGCTGCTGAAATCCAGGATGCGCTTGGCGACTTCGCTGTCCGCGCCGGTGAGGTCGAGCAGCACCGGGATCTGCGCGATCAGGTACTCGGCGACCTCGCGGGCGTCCGCGAAGATCTGGACTCTGATCACCACGAAGCGCCGCTGCTCCGCCGCCGCCTCCGCGGGCGACTTGGGAATCGTGCGGTGGTCCACCCGGGAGGGCCATTCGTTGCGACTGCGCAGGGGTACGACCTGCGCGAGCCCTTCCCACTGCTCGTCGGTGACGTCGTACCTGCTCACCGGGCCGCCTCGGCCGCGTGCTTCATGTGCATCCCCCCATCCTCTCGCGTTTCACCCGTTCAGCCCAACAACGACACGAGGGGGGCCGGGTACTCTCGGAGACCCGGATGGGTTAGGTTAGGCATACCTAACCCACAAGGAGATGGAGAGATCCGCATGCGCATGTTCGGTGCCCCCGCCACCCCGGCCGCCCGGCCCACCGCTGCCGAGCGGATCCGTTCCGTCCTGGAGGCCGCCCACTCCATGACCGCCGTCACCGAGGGCGTGCGCTCCGAGGTCCGCCACCTCGACGGCGCCGACCCGATGGGCCGGCTGCACCTGCACCCCGCGGAACCGGGCGGCGAGGCGGAGCACCGGCCGGCGATCCGGCTGGAGTTCACCGACATCGCGCCCACGCCCGTGCGGGACCGGGTGCGCTCCCGCGTCACCGTCGTCGGGCGGCTGCTCACCCCGTACTCCGACCTGTCCGCCGACACCGGCACCGGCTCCACCTGCATGGAGTTCCAGCGGGCCGAGCTGGAGACCGCGGAGGGCGTGTTCCACGTAGGTCTGGAGGAGCTGGACGCGGCCCGCCCCGACCCGCTCGCCCCGTACGAGGCGGGCATGCTCACGCACCTGCTCGATGACCACCAGGACCTGGTGACCCTGCTGCTGCGCCTGGTCCAGCCGGCGCCCACCGCCGCGGTCCTGCGCGTCCTCCCGCTCGCCCTCGACCGCTACGGGATCACCCTGCGGCTGGAGGAGCGCCGCGGCCACCGCGACGTACGGCTGCCCTTCCCCTCGCCGCTGGACGACGTGGAGCAGTCGGGCGCCCAGATCCAGGCCCTGTTCAGCGCCGCCCGCCGCCGCTCCCACCGCAACACCCTCCCGGCCTGAGCCGCACCGCCCGCGGCGCAAGCGGCCGGAATACCGCCCTGCGAAGGCGCGTTGGGGGCGGGCCTGGACGCGGGGGCAGGGTGGCTAGGCAGCGCCCGCCCGCGTGTGGCGGTTGGCGGGGCGCGGGAGGCCGTAGTTCTCGCGGAGGGTGCGGCCCGTGTACTCGGTGCGGAAGAGGCCGCGGCGCTGGAGGATCGGCACCACCTCGTCGACGAAGTCGGTCAGGCCGGTGGGCAGGACGGGCGCCATGATGTTGAAGCCGTCGGCGGCGCCCCGCGTGAACCACTCCTCCAGCTGGTCCGCGATCTGCTCGGGCGTGCCCGCGAAGACCCGGTGTCCGCGGCCCGCGCCGAGGCGGGCGATCAGCTGCCGCAGGCTGAGGCCGTCGCGCCGGGCCAGTTCGGCGACGAGCGTGAACCGGCTCTTGTTGCCGTTGATGTCCCGCTCCTCCGGCAGGTCGGGAAGCGGCCCGTCCAGCGGCAGGCCGGTCAGGTCGACGCCGAGCATGCCGGAGAGCTGGGCCAGACCGTACTCCGGCACCTGGAGGTCGGTGAGCTCATGTTCCAGGGCCTTCGCCTCGGCCTCGGTGGAGCCGATGACGGGCGCGATGCCGGGCAGGACGAGGAGGTCGGACTCGGCGCGGCCGAAGCGGGCAAGCCGGGACTTGAGGTCCTTGTAGAAGGTCTGGCCGTCGGCGAGGGTCTGCTGGGCGGTGAAGACGGCCTCGGCGTACTGGGCCGCGAACTCCTTCCCGGACTCCGAGGATCCGGCCTGTACGAGGAGCGGGTACCCCTGCGGGGAGCGGGGCACGTTGAGCGGGCCGGCGACCCCGAAGTACTCGCCGCGGTGGGCGGCCGGGTGGAGCCTGTCGGTGTCGGCGTAGATGCCGGCTTCCTTGTCGAGGACGATCGCGTCGTCCTCCCAGCTGTCCCAGAGCTTGGTGGCGACGTCGAGGAATTCCCGGGCGCGGTCGTAGCGCAGGCCGTGCTCCAGGTGCTCGTCCCGGTTGAAGTTGCGGGCCTCTTCGACGGTACCGGAGGTGACGATGTTCCATCCGGCGCGGCCGCCGCTGATGTGGTCCAGGGAGGCGAACTTCCGGGCCAGGTTGAAGGGTTCGTTGAAGGTGGTGGAGACGGTGGCGATGAGTCCGACGTGCTCGGTGACGGCGGCGATCGCGGAGAGCAGGGTGAGCGGTTCGAAGCCGCCGAGGGCGTTGTAGCGGGCCTTGCCCCACAGGGCCAGTCCGTCGGCGAAGAAGATGGAGTCGAGCTTGCCGCGCTCGGCGGTGCGGGCCAGTTCCTGGAAGTACGCCAGGTCGGTGACGCGTTCGGGGCTGCTGGCGGGGTGGCGCCAGGCGGCGTCGTGGTGCCCGGCGTTCATGAGGAAGGCGTTCAGGTGCAGGGTCCGGGGTGCGGTCATGGTGTTCGGTGTCCTCGGTCGGAGCGGCGGGGGGGGGTGGGGCTGGGGGGCGACGGCGGGTGGGCCGGGCAGCGATCGGGCGTCAGGCGGGGACGCGCCAGGTGCTCAGGCGGCGTTCGATCGTGACCAGCAGCTGGTTGAAGGCCACGCCGATGGCGGAGATGGTGATGATCCCCGCGTACATCTGCGGGATCGCGAAGTTGAACTGCGAGGCGTTGATCAGATAGCCCAGGCCCGCCTTCGCGCCGATCATCTCGGCGGCGACGAGGACCAGGATCGAGACGGCCCCGGCCAGCCGGATTCCGGTGAAGATCGCCGGTACGGAGGCGGGCAGGATCACCTTCTGGAACAGCCTCGGGGTGGACAGGTCCATGGAGCGGGCCAGCCGGACGAGGGTGGGGTCGGCGTTGCCGACCGCGCTGATGGTGTTGAGCAGGATCGGCCAGACGCAGGCGTAGACGACGATCGAGATCTTCGAGGTCTCGCCGATGCCCAGCAGGAGTACGAAGACCGGGAGCAGGGCGAGCGCGGCGGTGTTGCGGAACACCTCCAGCAGCGGCCCGAGCAGCGCGGCCACCGGCCGGTACCAGCCGATGAGCAGTCCGAGCGGTACGGCGACGACGACGGCGATGCCGAAGCCGCCGAAGGAGCGGACCAGGCTGGCCCAGGTGTGCTGCCCGAGCTGGCCGTTGCCCAGCAGCTCCCACCAGGCGACGGCGACCTCGCTGACGGGCGGCAGGAAGGTGGGGTCGGCCAGGCCCAGCCGGGGCGCGGCCTCCCACAGGCCCAGCAGGGCGAGGACGGCGACGGACCGCAGCGCGGCGGCGCGCAGCCAGCGGACCGCCGTCCACGCGCGGCGGCGGGCCGGGCGGGTTACGGCCGGGCGGACGGCGGGCCCCGCCTCGGGCGCGACGGCGGGCC